>CBAAAD010000197.1:0-5879 GCA_964658785.1 uncultured Methylobacterium sp. | reverse complement strand
CCCTTCATCGCAACACTCGCCACGTAATGCTCCGGCGAATCAAAATCCACGCGGCCCTTGCCGGTGGCTGACGTATTCCCAGGACAACTCAACGTCCAGTCCAGCGCGGTACTGCGGCGGTGTTGATTGCCGGGCAAACATTTTGTTTGATGCGGTATATCGATATTGGCGAACTCGACCCATGGGTCAGCGCCTTCGTCCACGCAGTGCCAGGTGGTTTTCGGCGGGCCCACGACCTGGCCGTGACTGACGATGCTGGTGACGATTTTCCACAGGCCGGGCATGGCCTGAAAATCGCCGGGGTCGGCGAGGGCGGCGGTGCTGCCAAGCGCGGCGGCGAGAAACAGTAGCGCGATCAAACGACGTCGACTACAGGGCATTTGAAGTGCGTGGCACGCGCGTTGAATCGGTCGATGCATCATCCATCAATCTCCGGTGATAAAAACAAAGCAGGCCCCGGGCGTGCCCGGGGCCTTTGTAAGGTTCTTTATCCGCAAGAACCGTACGGTATTACCTCATCAGTTTTGCTGGCCGTCCTGTACGGCAGCCGCTGACCAGGGGCCGCGCGAGAAGTCGAACATGTCCATCAGGTTGCCGATCGCCGGTGCGTTGACGGGCACGTAGGGATTGCGGCGCAGCGCGATCGGGTTGGGCAGGTTGTCGCGGCTGCGGGGTGAGATGGTGGCATCCAGGTCCCAGTTGGCTTCGACGAATTTGTCGAACGAAACGTGGTCGTAATACGTGTGCACCACGCGGCCACCCTGCGAGTACTTCGAGATCACCAGCAGCGGGATGCGCGTGCCGTCGCCGAAGAAGTCGATCGGCTGCACGTAGCCGGAGTCGTAATAGCCGCCGCCTTCGTCCATGGTCACCATGATGACGGTGTCATCCCAGACCTTGGGATTGGCCTTGGCCATGTCGACGATTTTCTTGACGTAGCCTTCGAACAGTTCAAGTTTCGACGAGGCCGGATGGCCGTCCAGAATGCCGTCGGGTTTGGCGATGGAGACAGCGGGCAACGTGCCGTTCTGGATATCGGTGTAGAGGTCGTTGATATCCTGATTGTTGGCGCGCAGGGTCGGGTTGGTCATGATCTGGGTGGAATAGAGGAACGGATTGCAGATGTTGCAGAAGGTGCCTGCCTCACCGTTTTCCTTGCCGCCGCCCCAGCCTTCGCCGTAGTACTTCCAGCTCACGTTGTGCTTGCTCAACAGCAGGGCGATGTTGTCCTGTCTGGTCGGCGGAATGGTGAACTGCGTGCTTCCCAGCGGTGCCGGCGTGCCGTCACCCATGTAGCCGGGGTTGTAGTTGTTTACCAAATAGTAGGCACCCGGCTTGCAGTCGGTGCCGCGGAAGGTGCGGTACGGCAGCGAGCCGAGATAACCCTTGACGGCCGCCACGCCGGGCTGCGTATCGTCCGCGCAGTTGACGTAGGAGCCGCCGCCGTAGCCGTCCTGCGCCCACCAATTGTTGGTGCCGGGCTGCGAGTTCGGGTTTTCGATCTGGTTGATCGGCGGCGCCGTCGGGTTACCGTTGGCATCAGCGTAGAAAATCGGATTGCCGTAGCCGAGCATGATGTGGTTTGCGCCGGTGCCGCCCATCACCGACTGATGGAAGTTATCGCTCAGCGTGTAAGTCTTTGCCAGTTCGGCGAAGTACGGCGCGTCGCCTTTGGCGATGTTGAGGAACTGCATGGCCGTCGAGCCTTCGCCGGTGCTCTGGTCGGTGAAGTTGGCCGGCTGTGCCTTGCCGTTGTTGCCCGCGCCGATGGTGGTTTCCACCCACGGGAAAAGGTCGGCGCGGCAGCCGCTGGGGTTGGCCGATGTGGCGCTCTGCATGCTGCAGTCGAGCTGCTGCCACATCTGGAAGAAACGGTGCACCGGGCTGTTGGCGTAGTCGTTGTAACTCAGCGACGCGTGCATATCGACCGGTGCGTTGGCCAGCTTGGTGGGGAAGCGGGTATCGATCACTTTATTTGGCAGCCCGGTGCCGCCCTCGGCCAGCTGCTCGTACGCATCGCTCGGCAGCGCGGGCTCGACCGACTGAGCCTGCGCGGCTGAAGAGAACGGCGCCTGCGTCGGTGCACCGCCGGTGTTCATCGACGGCAGCGTGGCGAATGGCGAAGTGTGCGTGGGCGTGGTCGTGTACGTACCGGTCTGCGATGCCTGCCACTGGCGCGCCTTGCCAACGTTGGGACCCGGCGTGCCGTCGGCGTTGACGATGCCTTCGGACAGCAGGTTGTTGATGCTCTGGCCGCGCGGCGGCGTATACGTGGCAAAGATGTGGTCAAAGGTGCGGTTTTCACCGATCAGCAGGATCACGTGCTTGATCGGTGTGCGCGTGTAGCCGCTGCGATCAGCGCCGGGCGTATGGAGGGTGACGATACCGCCGGGCAGGCCGGCCTGATGTTTGGAGGCGGCCGCGGGTATGCCCTGACGGAACGCGGCGTCTTTGTCCGGTGGTGTGGTGCTCTGGGCGCTGACGACTCCGGCAATGGCGGCGGTCAGCAGGCCGAGCAACAGCGGTTTGTAGTGTTTGCGACTCATCGGTATACGCATGACTTTGTCTCCTGCAGTGGCAACGGTGCTGCAATCGAATCGTTTCCCCCTGATTCGTAACCGCCGGCCTTATCGGCGCAACGGTCGGCGGGAGTCTGGTCCGGCAAGATGACGTTCCGTTGGCGCTCGTGCGACAGCCAGCGCGCTTCGCGTGACAGTGCGGCGACATCGTAAAAACATCTGTGGCCATTCGCAGGAACGCGCGATATCAGGCCGGTAAAAGCTCGTACGGACGCATCATTTCGTTGTCCTCGTGCTCGAGGAAATGACAGTGCCAGACATAACGGCCCGGCTCGCCGTCGAAGCGCATCGCAATGCGCGTGACCATGCCGGCGTCGGCGCGCACGGTGTCCTTCCAGCCTGCCTCGTGCGGCGGCGGCGGCTGCGCAGGGCCGGTATATTTGACTGTGCGATGGGCATTCCACGCGAACAGGTCGAACGGCCGGCGATCGATGATCTGAAAGCGCACCAGGTGCAGATGGATCGGATGCGCGTCGCCGGTAACGTTGACGAAACTCCAGGTTTCGGTGCTGTGCTGGCGCGGCTTTTCGCTGATGGGATCGGACCACATCTTGCCGTCCAGCAGCATGGTCATGGCATTGCCGCCGGCGTCGTCCTGCTCGCCCAGCGCAAGCTGGCGATCACGCACGGCGCTGGCCGGATCGATGCGCGGCACGGCGCGCAGCACCGCCGGCAGGGCCGAGGTATCGCGACGGCCCCGATCGCGCACGCGAAACTCCAGGATGCCCTCGGACTGCTGACGCAGCTGCAGCGTTTGGCCGTCCATACCGGAAAAGTCGATAACCACTTCGGCGCGCTCGGCCGGGTACAGCTGGATATGCGAGCGCTCCAGCGGTGCGCTCAGCAGACCCTGATCGCTGGCGATCTGCTGGAACGGATGATCGTGCGACAGCGACAGGTCGAAGAAGCTGGTGTTGGCCACGTTGACCAGGCGCACCCGATAGCGCCGCGGCTCGACTTCTGCGTACGGAAAAAGCTTGCCGTTGCACAGCACGGCGTTGCCGTGGCATTCGGACACCCACGGCGCAGCCGGGTCATCGGACACCGGGTAATACAGCTGGCCGTCCTTGGCGATCAGCCGATCGCAAAGGACAAGCGGCAGATCGTAATCGCCCGAGGGCAGGTTCAGCGCCTGCTCCGCGGCATCGCGCACGGTGAAGGCGCCGAACAGTCCGGCGTAGATGTTGAGCCGGGTGATGCCCATGGCGTGATCGTGATACCACAGCGTCGCCGCGTCCTGCACGCTGGGGTAGTGATACAGCAGGGATTTACCCGGCACGTACCAGTCCTCCGGCCAGCCGTCACTGCCGGCCGGCACCCGCGCGCCGTGCACGTGCGTGACCGCGCGCACCAGCGGCTTGTCTTTTTCCGCACCGTGGATGGTGTGGTCAATGGGTAAAAAGTGCGTGGTCGGCAGCTCGTTGGTCCACTCGATCAGCAGCGGCTCGCCGCGCGTGGTCTGAATGGTCGGGCCCGGCGAACTGCCGTTGTAGCCCCACTGCGGCGTGGGCGGCAGATCGCGGTGCAGCCTGGATCGAAACGCCTGCATCTGCATGCGGTAAAGCGGCAGCGTGCGGCCCGGGTAAGCCGGGTGCTTGCGCTGTGCGCTAGCGCGCGCGATGGGTGGTATCGGCAGCGCGTCGACGAATTTGGCCAGCGACGTGGGGTTGAGCAACGGGACGTTGGGCGCCGCAAGCTGCGGCATCTTCCTGTCAGGCGATTTCATCGGCATGGCCATGCCGGGTACGGCGCCCGCGCGCGCCAGCTTCAGCGCATCGGTCAGCGCGCAGGCGCCCACGAAGGTGCTTGCGCCGAGTAGAAAGCGGCGGCGTGAAAGCGTCATCGGTTTTGACGCCGTGCAGGCGGACGGCTGTCGGCAGAGGCCGCTTCCATGCTTAAGAAAAAAGAGAGCGTCGAGCCGCCGAGCGGAAGTGCAAAAATCATTCGGCTACTCTAGGCAGGCCGAATGACAGTCGCGTGGCAGCTTTATATTGCGTGTCCTTCGCGTACCTCGCTGTGGTCGATTGAAAGAACTTTCGTCACTCGGTGGCGGGCATGACCGCTGTGGCTGGCACACCCTGACCCGTCGACGGCGCCTGCTCGGCCGCCGTGGGCTGAAGCATGTGCGCGCGTCGCCAGCCGCCGTAGCGGTAATAGCCGATCGCCATCAGCATCGATACCAGCGACCCCAGCGGAAAGCTCCACCAGATCGAATCCGCGCCCAGCCGTGACTGCAGCAGCAGCGCGAACGGTGGCCGGATAAACCACATCGAAATCAGCAGCACGAACAGCGGCGGCCATACGGCGCCGGTGGAGCGCACCACGCCAAACAGCACGAAGGTGGCGCCGAAGAACAGGAACGACCACACCGCAATGATGTTCAGATGCATCGCCAGCCGGATCGCCTCGCCATCGTGCGGCAGAAACAGCCCGAGCGCGGCGCGATTGAACAGGTAAATGATGCCGATCAGCGTGCCGCCCAGCAGAAAGTTGTAGATCAGCCCGGCGCGCGCGATGCGGCCGACGCGGTCCCACAGTCGCGCGCCCACATTCTGCGCGGCCATTGACGATACCGCCGCACCGATCGCCATCGCCGGCATCTGCACATACGTCCACAGCTGGCTGGCCGCGCCATAGGCGGCCACGGTATGCGAGCCGTACGCGTTCACCAGACGCATCATCAGAATGGCCGAGCTGGAGATCACGATCATCTGCAGGCCCATCGGCAGGCCCTTGAACACCAGCGCGCGCAGCAGCGCCGGGTCCGGTTTCAGATAGCGCAACTCGGCGCCGGTGAGCCGCAGAAAATGCTTGCGCCGATACAGCGTGGTGATCAGCGCGGCCAGCGCGATGATCTGCGCAATCAGCGTGGCGGTGGCCGAGCCGGCGATGCCCATCTTCGGGAACGGGCCGACGCCGAAGATCAGCAGCGGGTTGAGCCCAATATCCAGCAGCACCGCCAGCCCCATGAAAAGCAGCGGCGTTTTCGAATCGCCGGCGCCGCGCAGGGTCATCATCAGAAAGTTGAAGAAATACATCGCCGGCATCGCGATAAAAATCACGTGCAGATAAGCGACCGCGAACGGCAGCGCATCGACCGGCGTGCCGAGCAGGCGCAGGATCGACGCCGTGCCCACGTACCCCACCACCGACACCAGCACCGACAGCGCCACAAAGAATCCGGTGCCGGTGCCGACCACGCGCTTGGCCTCATCGATATTGCGCGCGCCCAGGCTCTGGCCCACCAGAATCGTGCTGGCCATGCTCACACCGAACACCATGCTGAGCAGCAGAAAGATG
>CBAAAD010000196.1:0-5900 GCA_964658785.1 uncultured Methylobacterium sp. | reverse complement strand
GTGGAGGATTTTTTCCAGATCACCGACCGGCACAACGCGCCGCTTGTCGTGTCGCAGCAGGAGCAGCTGCTGCAGGCGCTGATGTCGAGCATCGGGCCACTCAGGCACTAGCCGGGTACACGCTGCTGCGGCGATGGCGCCGCTGCCCGCGCGATGGAAAGGCGTGATGGCCGCGCTATCATCGCCGCTGCTGCGCTTTGCAGCGATCAGGATCGTCTCCGCCATGACTTACACGCTTGTCGAAACGCTGCACGTGCTTTTTGTGGTCGCGTGGATGGCGGCGGTTTTCTACCTGCCGCGGATTCTGGTGAATATGGCCGAGACCGTGGGCCAGCCGCCGGTGCAGGCGCGCCTGCAGCTGATGGGGCGTCGGCTGTATCGCTTCGGCCACGTCATGTTTGGCCTGGCTTTTGTGCTCGGGCTGGCGCTGTGGCAGGGCTGGCGGGTGTTTCCGGCGGCGTTGCCGAACGTGGTCGGTCCGATGCACTGGATCGATGCCAAGGTCACCCTGGTGATTCTGCTGCTGATCTATTTCATTTTCTGCGGGCGCATGCTCAAGCGCGCGGCGGCGGGCGGATCGCTGCCGTCTTCGAAGGCCTTGCGCTGGACTAACGAGCTGCCGGTGCTGCTGCTGCTCGGCGTGCTTTACCTGGCTATTGCCAAGCCGTTTTGAGGACGGCTGAGCAGCCTGTTCGACGACGAACTGCGCTAAACTCAGGCTTCGATAATTGACCACGAGACAAGGTGGCTCGCGCCCCGCGCCGGCCGAGCGTGCGACATGGCAACTACCCGCTATCACCGCTGATATTCCCCACCTTGTTTCGAAAGCAGGGGGCACCGTGCCCTTTCTTTTTGTTCGATACCCTCTGGGTTGGCCAAAGACCTGCAGACCAGAACTTCATCAACGTGCGCTACCTGCGCGAACGTCCAGGGTTTTCCCATGATTGAAATCACGCTACCCGACGGCAGCAAGAAGCCGTTCGATCATCCCGTTACCGTGCAGGACGTGGCTGCCTCGATCGGCGCCGGTCTGGCCAAGGCGACGCTGGCCGGCAAGGTCGACGGTCAGCTGGTCGACGCCAGCTTTCCGATCGAGCACGACGCCAGCCTGCAGATCATCACCGACAAGAGCCCGGAAGCGCTGGAGATTCTGCGCCACTCCACCGCGCACTTGATGGGGCAGGCCGTGCAGCGGCTGTACCCCGGTGCGCAGGTCACGATCGGTCCGGTCATCGACAACGGCTTTTTCTACGACTTCGCCTACGAGCGGCCGTTCACGCCGGACGACCTGCCGAAGATCGAGGCCGAGATGGCCAGGATCGTGGCCGAACAGCTGCCGGTGACGCGCGATGTAAAAACGCGCGACGAGGCCGTGGCGTTTTTCCGCGGCATGGGCGAGGAGTACAAGGCCGAAATCATCGAAGGCATTCCGGCTGATCAGCCGCTGTCGCTGTATACCCAGGGCGAGTTCACCGACCTGTGCCGCGGCCCGCACGTGCCCAACACCGGCAAGCTGCGCGCGTTCAAGCTGATGAAGGTGGCCGGCGCGTATTGGCGCGGCGACTCCAACAACGCGATGCTGACCCGCATCTACGGCACCGCGTGGCTCAACGACAAGGACCTGAAGGCCCATCTGTTCCAACTGGAAGAAGCGGAAAAGCGCGACCATCGCAAGATCGGCAAGCAGCTCGACCTGTTCCATCAGCAGGAAGAGAGCCCGGGCATGGTGTTCTGGCATCCCAACGGCTGGGCGATCTGGCAGCAGGTCGAGCAGTACATGCGCAACGTCTACAAGCGCAGCGGCTACCAGGAAGTGCGCTGCCCGCAGGTGCTGGACGTCTCGCTGTGGAAAAAGTCCGGCCACTGGGACAACTACGCCGAGAACATGTTCTTCACCGAGTCGGAAAAGCACACCTATGCGCTGAAGCCGATGAACTGCCCCGGTCACGTGCAGGTGTTCAACACCGGCCTGCACAGCTACCGCGAGCTGCCGATCCGTTACGGCGAGTTCGGCGGCTGCCATCGCAACGAACCCTCGGGCGCACTGCACGGGATCATGCGCGTGCGCGCGTTCACCCAGGACGACGGCCATATTTTCTGCACGGCCGAGCAGATCGAGTCGGAAGTTACCGCCTTCCATCGGCAGGCCATGCAGGTCTACGGTGACTTCGGCTTTCAGGACATCGGTCTGAAGATTGCGCTGCGCCCGGACAAGCGCATCGGTACCGACGACGTGTGGGATCGGGCCGAAGCGGCGCTTCGCGCGGCGCTGTCGGTGGCCGGCGTGCAGTGGGAAGAGCTGCCGGGCGAGGGCGCGTTCTACGGTCCGAAGATCGAATACCACATGAAGGATTCGATCGGCCGCGCCTGGCAGGTTGGCACCATGCAGGTCGATTTCATGATGCCCGAGCGCCTTGGCGCCGAGTATGTGGACGAACATTCGCAGAAAAAGCATCCGGTGATGCTGCATCGGGCGATCGTCGGTTCGATGGAGCGCTTCATCGGCATCCTGATCGAGCACTACGCCGGCCTGCTGCCGTCCTGGCTGGCTCCGGTACAGGCGGTGGTGCTCAATATCACCGATGCGCAGGCCGATTATGTGCGTGAAGTGACGCAAACCCTTGCCGATAAAGGCTTCCGGGTGCAATCTGATTTGCGCAATGAGAAGGTCGGCTATAAAATCCGCGAACATACGATGCAGAAAGTGCCTTATCTGCTCGTGGTCGGTGACCGCGAGAAGGAAACGGGTACCCTGGCCGTGCGTACCCGTTCGGGTGAGGATCTAGGCAGCATGTCGCTGACTGACTTTGCCGAACGACTGGTGACCGAAACCAAGCGCTGAGCGCCTGGCGGTCAGTTCAATTCATTTTTCTGGAGGATCGTGGTATCGCAACCACCGACAACAAAGGCAATCGTCGCAACCTGGAAATCCGTGTGCCACGGGTTCGTGTTATTGGTGCCGAGGCCGAACAGCTTGGCATTCTGACCCGCGACGAGGCGCTGGCGCTGGCGCAGGAAGCGGGCATGGATCTGGTCGAGATCCAGCCGAACGGCGATCCGCCGGTCTGCCGCATCATGGACTACGGCAAGTTCAAGTTCGAAGCGCAGAAGAAGGCGCAGGCGGCCAAGAAGAAGCAGAAGCAGGTCGAGATCAAGGAAGTGAAGTTCCGTCCGGTCACGGACGTGGGCGACTACCAGATCAAGCTGCGCAACATGCTTCGCTTCCTCGAGGAAGGCGACAAGGTCAAGGTCACCATCCGCTTCCGCGGCCGCGAGATGTCTCATCAGGACCTGGGCCAGAATCTGGCCAGGAAAATCCAGGAAGACGTCGGCGACAACGGCCAGATCGAGTCCTTTCCGCGTCTGGAAGGCCGTCAGATGGTCATGATGATCGGTCCGAAGAAAAAGTCCTGAGGCTTTCGGTGGCCGCTGGCTGCCGTTTTCATCATCGGATGATTTGGCAAGCGTCGGCTGGCATGTCGCCGCGTTTGCCCGTACAATTTGCGGTTCGACCCGCCGGATGGGTCGTGCACCGATCGTGGCAGGACGGAAAGTGTGGCCGGATCCCCAAGGATTCCGAGACACCGCCAGATCAGTCAGAAACCGGGGCGCCCACTCCAACAGGCGTCCTCACACTAAGGAAATAGTTATGCCCAAGATCAAGACCAACCGGGCGGCGGCGAAGCGTTTTCGCAAGACCGCGTCGGGCAAGATCAAGTGCGGCCACGCCTTCAAGTCACACATCCTGACCAAGAAGTCGACCAAGCGTAAGCGCGGTCTGCGTGCACCGAATCATCTCAAGGCGTGTGACACCAAGGGTGTAGCGCGCATGTTGCCGTACTTGTAAGACGAGGAGATAAACCATGGCTCGTGTAAAGCGTGGCGTTACCGCCCGTCGTCGTCACAAAAAAGTTATCGGTCGTGCCAAGGGCTATTACAACGCCCGCCGCAAGGTCTTCCGCGTTGCCAACCAGGCCGTCATCAAGGCCGGTCAGTACGCCTATATCGGCCGCAAGCAGCGCAAGCGTCAGTTCCGCGCGCTGTGGATTGTCCGTATCAATGCAGCGGCACGCATGTTCGGCCTTTCCTACAGCCGCTTGATCAATGGCCTGCTGCTTGCCGGTATCGAGGTCGACCGCAAGGTGCTGGCAGATATCGCGGTGCATGACATCAAGGCATTCGAAGTGATCGCCGAGAAGGCCAAAGCCAGCATCGCCGAGAAAGCGAAGGCCACCAAGGCCGCTTGATCGTCGGGCGTTTCGGCGCCAGCGCGATGTGATTGAAAGCAAGCGGGGAAGAGGCGAAAACCTCTTCCCCCTTTCGTTTCTGGAATACGGTTTTTATGGAACGCGGCATTTGTTGGAGATGCGTTTCTAAGTAACCTGGTTGGGGAATTCGCGGATCCGCTCAGTGGATCTATTTACTAGGCAACACCGGAGTCGCATTGATGGACGACCTGGAAAGCCGCGCCACCCAAGCGCTGGCAGAAATCGACAAGTCCGACACGCTGGAGTCGCTTGATGCGCTGCGCGTGAGCCTGCTCGGCAAGAGCGGCATCGTCACTGCCGCATTGAAAGCGCTGGGCGCGCTGGCGCCCGACGCACGCAAGGCGCGCGGCGCCGAAGTGAACACGGTCAAGGATCGTCTCGCCGAGGCATTGGCCACACGCAAGCAGGTTTTGGAGCAGGCCGAGCTCGATCGACGCCTGGCGTCGGAGAAGCTGGATATCAGCCTGCCGGGTCGCGACGGCGAGCGCGGCGGTATTCACCCGATCACGCGAGCGCTGGAACGCATCGCGTCGATTTTTTCGCGCTTGGGCTACCAGCGCGCCGACGGTCCGGAGATCGAGGACGACTGGCACAATTTCGAGGCGCTGAATTTTCCGCCGCACCATCCCGCGCGCGCCATGCACGACACCTTTTACTTCGGCGACGGCCGCCTATTGCGCACGCATACCTCGCCGGTGCAGATCCGCTCGATGAAAGACCGGCAGCCGCCGATTCGCATCATCGCGCCGGGCAAGGTCTATCGCAGCGATTCGGATCAGACCCACTCGCCGATGTTTCATCAGATCGAGGGTCTGCTGATCGACGAAACTTCCAGCTTCGCCGATCTGAAAGGCACGCTGGCCGAATTCATCCGCGCGTTTTTCGAGCGCGACTTCGAGATGCGCTTTCGCCCCAGCTATTTTCCGTTCACCGAGCCGTCGGCCGAGGTCGATATCCGCTGGGATGCTGAAGACGGTTCCACCCGCTGGCTCGAAGTGCTGGGCTGCGGCATGGTGCATCCCAACGTGCTGAAGAACTGCGGCATCGATCCGGAGCGCTATACCGGCTTCGCCTTTGGTCTGGGCGTGGAGCGCTTCGCCATGCTGCGCTATGGCGTCTCCGACCTGCGCGCGTTCTTTGAGAACGATCTGCGCTTTCTCAAGCAGTTTGCTTGATGTAGAGCGGGAACAGGGAATAGGGAAGCGGGGAACAAAAGTATTTCCGATAGCCTGCCGTTCCCCGTTCCCCGTTCCCGTCAGTCAATCCACAACCCTTCAAGCCGCTATCAAATCATGAAATTCTCCGAAAACTGGCTGCGTGAACTTGTTGAGATAAAGGCCGACCGCGCCGAGCTGGCGCATGCGCTGACCATGGCCGGACTCGAGGTGGAGGAGCTGACCGCGCTCGGCGAGCATCTCGATGGCGTCGTCGTGGCCGAAATCATTGCTGCCGAAAGGCATCCCGAAGCGGATCGTCTGCGGGTGTGCAAGGTCGACGCGGGCTTGGCCGAACCGCTGCAGATTGTCTGCGGTGCGCCGAACGCACGCGTCGGCATCAAGGTGCCGCTGGCCAAGGTCGGCGCGAATCTCCCCAACGGTATCGCGATCAAGGCGGCCAAGCTGCGCGGGGTGG
>CBAAAD010000195.1:0-5915 GCA_964658785.1 uncultured Methylobacterium sp. | reverse complement strand
GCTGCCATCCTTCGCAACGGCCGATGTCTGAGCATCGCCGTTCTGGCCCGCTGCACCGACGGTTTCTGCCACGCCTTCGCGGCGACGGTTGCGGCCGCCGCGACGACGGCGCGGCTTGCGCGCGGCATCGCCTGCCTCGCCAACCGCCGTTGGTGCAGTGGCGGACGCCGAAACGGCCACGCCTTCGGTCGCATGCACCGGCACGTCGATCGGCGCGGATTCAACGGCAGCGGCCGCCACGTCCGGCCGGCGCTCGCGCGGCGGACGCGGCGCGGAGGAAGAAGAGCGCGAACCGCCGGCGCTGCGGCCACCGCCTGCGCCACGGCTGCCGTCGCGGCTGCCGCCACCGGCACCGCCGGGACGGCGCGGCTTTTCACCTGGACGCGGCGGCACGATGTCGCCGAACTCGGCGCTGTCGGCGGCCGCGTTGGCGGCGAACTCGGCGTCCATCGCCTTGGGCTTGGGCATGATCAGCAGATCGGCGTCCATGCTGGCGACCGGAATGCTCTGGCCGATATAGGTTTCGATATCCGGCAGCGACATCGCATAGAGGTCGCAGGCGAAGCTGATCGCATCGCCCTCGGCGCCCAGGCGCGCGGTGCGGCCGATGCGGTGCACGTAGTCTTCGGCGTCATGCGGCAGGTCGTAGTTGAAGACGTGGCTGACGGCGGGAATGTGCAGGCCGCGGGCGGCCACATCGGTCGCCACCAGGATATCCAGCTGGCCTTCCTGAAAACGCTGCAGCAGCTTCTGCCTCTTAAGCTGCGGCACGTCGCCGGAGATCGCGCCGGCGCGGTAACCCTGGCGCTTCACGCGGTCGGTGACGCGTTCGGCCGCGGCCTTGGTGTTGACGAAAATGATGCTGCGCTCGGCCGCGGTGCGCTCGAGCAGGTTGAGCAGCAGCGGCAGCTTTTCTTCCTTGGCCGGGAAGTAGACCAGCTGGCGCACCTTGTCGGCGGTGACGTTGTCGCTTTCCACCACCAGCTTTTCGGCGTTGTGCATGTGCTCGTAGGCCAGCTCCAGCACGCGGTGGCTCAGCGTGGCGGAGAACAGCAGCACCTGGCGCTGCTCGCGCGCCGGCAGGCGGCGGAAGATGAAGCGCACGTCGGCGATGAAGCCCAGATCGAACATGCGATCGGCTTCGTCGATCACCATCACCTCGACGCCGTTGAGGCCGAACACGCCCTGCTTGTGATAATCGAGCAGGCGGCCGGGCGTGGCGATGATGATGTCGCAGCCGTCCTTCAGCTGCTGGCGCTGCTTGTCGTAATCGACGCCGCCGTAGATCAGCGCGCTGCGCAGGCCGGTGTGGCGGCCGATCGCCTTGGCGTCCTTGTCGATCTGAATGGCCAGCTCGCGGGTCGGTGCAATGATCAGCGCGCGCGGATCGCTGTCCTTGCGCTCGGCCACGGCGGGCGTGGTGAGTAGGCGATTCATCATCGCGACCAGAAAGGCGCAGGTCTTGCCGGTGCCGGTCTGGGCCTGGCCGGCGACGTCGCGCCCGCCAAGCGCCAGCGGCAGGGTCATTTCCTGGATCGGCGTGCAGCGCGTAAAGCCGCTGTCGTCGAGGCCCTGCTGCAGCAGCGGATGAAGATCGAAGTTGGTGAAAAAGGTATCGGTGAGTACGGTCTGTGACATAAGTGGAATAAGGGCCTTGGCCGCAACGGCAGCTTGCCGTAACGGCGACGTGATGCGCTGCACCCGCTTCATTCGCCGGTATCGGCGCAGGGCGGTGCAGGACGGGTGCGCGGGGCGCAGTGAAGCCTTGGTTCACTGTCGAATAGTCGGCAAGGTCGCGCCGCGGCTGGCGACGCCGGGTTTGACGGCGGTCCGACGGGCGGTTTGCAAGGCCGCCCTTGAATCGTGCCCGGAGTTACGCTGCAATGAAGCTTCGCCGGGTCGGCGATGCCTCTGTTTCAGCCTCAACTCTGGCTTCATGGGCACGTGAGTGTAGCTGATGAAGGCCTGCCGCCGTCACTCCTTGCATTTATTCGCCCGCCGCCCCATTTATTGCTTCTGCGATTTTTCGCCCCACAGCCTCGGAGATTCCCGTGAGCGACCTGATTACCCATGTAACTGACGACGCCTTCGAACAGCAGGTGCTCAAATCCGATACGCCCGTGCTGCTCGATTTCTGGGCCGAATGGTGCGGCCCCTGCAAGGCCATCGCACCCATGCTGGACGAGCTGGCCAAGCAGTACGAAGGCAAGCTGCGCGTGGTCAAGGTAAACATCGACCAGAACCAGCAGACGCCGCGCAACTACGGCGTGCGCGGCATCCCCACCCTGATGGTGTTCAAGAACGGCAAGGTCGAAGCGACCCAGATCGGCGCCGTCAGCAAGGGTCAGCTGACCCAGATGATCGACAAGGCCATCTGAGCTAGCCCAGCGCCAAACCGCTTTACCGCGCCTGCCTGGCCGAGTCCGGCAGGCGCATGAGGCTTTACGCCGGCACCTGACGGGTGCTAGATTCAATCAGTCCGTCGGAACAGTCCTGTTCCCCGAGCGCCCTCTGCGCGACGCACAAACACCCCTCCTGAAGTTCAACGGCGCCCCGCGAGGATAGCCCGTGTCTGATAACGAAAATAAAAACCCCAACGACGCCAAAAGCGCCGATACCAAGCCTGCATCCGAAGGCAAGCCCGAGCCGCGCCAGCGCGCGCCGCGCCGCACCGCGGCGGAGATGGCTGCCGCGCGGGCCGCGGCGGCTGAAAAGTCCGGCGCAGCGCACGCACCGCCGGCCCAGCAGCCGAACGTAGAGCGCTCCGCACCACCGGCGTCGGCACCGGCAAATCCACCGCCTGCAGCATCGTCTTCCCATCAACCGTCGCTGCCTTTGCCTCGCGCCTCGCATGAGCCGCGCGAATCGGCGCCGTCTCACGGCAATAGCCACGGCAACGAGTCCGCCCAGCCGGGCAATACGGCGCAGGCGCCGAGCCCGAACGCGACTCCGCGCGATGGCAATCAGGCGCAGCCGCACGCTTCCAGCGCCAACCAGAATTCATCAAACCAGGCGTCATCCAACCAGGGCTCATCGAATCAGGGCACGCCGCCGCCTTCTTCGAACCAGCCTTCGTCCGGCCAGCCGTCGTCGACGCCGCCTTCGTCGAACCAGGGCCAGCCCAGCCAGCATGGCTCGAACCCTGGCCAGCCGAACGGCGGCCAGGGTCAGAATCCGAACGGCGGCTCCAACGGCGGCCAGAACGCCGGGCAGCATCCGAACCAGGGCAATAACCCGAACAACCCCAACAACCCGCGCGACCGCGACCCGCGCGGCCGCCGCCGTCGCAACGAGCGCAACGAGCGCGGTCCGCAGCAGGGTTCGCAGCGTCCGCAGAACAATCCGCGGCCCAACCCGAACGGCCTGCCGGTGGACGACGACAACGCCGATCCGGGCAGCAACGATCGCGTCATCAACCTCACCGAACTGAAGCGCATGAAGGCGCCGCAGCTGCTGGAATTCGCCGAGTCGCTGGGCGTCTACGAGGGCGTGGCGCGCGCGCGCAAGCAGGACGTGATCTTCAACGTGCTCAAGGCGCACGCCCGCTCCGGCGGCGGCATCTGGGCCGAAGGCGTGCTGGAAATCCTGCAGGACGGCTTCGGCTTCCTGCGCTCGGCCGATGAGTCCTACCTGGCCGGTCCCGACGACATCTACGTGTCGCCCAGCCAGATCCGCCGCTTCAACCTGCGCACCGGCGACTACATCACCGGCCGCGTGCGTCATCCGAAGGAAGGCGAGCGCTACTTCGCCATGCTGCGCGTCGACGACATCAACGGCGATCCGCCGGAAGCGTCGAAGAACAAGATGCTGTTCGAGAACCTGACGCCGCTGTTTCCGCGCAAGGCGTTCAAGCTCGAACGCGGCAACGGCTCCAGCGAAGACATCACCGGCCGCGTGCTCGACCTGATCGCGCCGATCGGCAAGGGCCAGCGCGGCCTGATCGTGTCGCAGCCGAAGTCGGGTAAAACGATGATGCTGCAGAACATCGCGCAGGCCATCCAGTACAACCATCCCGAAGCGCACCTGATCATGCTGTTGATCGACGAGCGTCCGGAAGAAGTCACCGAGATCGCCCGCACCGTGCGCGCCGAGGTCATTTCCTCGACCTTCGACGAGCCAGCCGTGCGCCACGTGCAGGTGGCCGAGATGGTGATCGAGCGGGCCAAGCGCCTGGTCGAGCACAAGAAGGACGTGATCATCCTGCTCGACTCGATCACCCGCCTCGCCCGCGCCTACAACACCGTGATCCCCAGCTCCGGCAAGGTGCTGACCGGCGGCGTCGACGCCAATGCGCTGCAGCGGCCCAAGCGCTTCTTCGGCGCCGCCCGCAACGTCGAGGAAGGCGGCAGCCTCACCATCATCGCCACCGCGCTGACCGAAACCGGCAGCAAGATGGACGAGGTGATCTACGAGGAGTTCAAGGGCACCGGCAACATGGAAGTGCATCTGAGCCGCCGCATTTCCGAGAAGCGCGTGTACCCGGCGATCGACATCAACCGCTCCGGCACCCGCCGCGAGGATTTGCTGATCGACCCGGACCTGCTGGCGAAGATCTGGATCCTGCGCAAGCTGCTGCACCCGATGGACGAACTGAGCGCCATCGAGTTCATGCTCGACAAGATGAAGAACACCAAGTCGAACGACGAGTTCTTCAATTCGATGAAGCGCTGATCGCCTGACACGGGTGTTAGACGGAGAGGCCGGCAGATTGCCGGCCTTTTCGGTTTCTGGCGTTCTCCCGCCGGGGCGCGCTGGTGCCTGCGCCAATCCGCACCTCCCCGAGCGCGAGCATCATCTGAACTCTCGCGTACAATTATCCGCCGGCATGCCCTTTTGTTGTCATGTCGCACCCCCATTAGTCTGTGCACATCCAAGCAAGGCGAGTCCCCGTGTCCATACCCAGCGCCGTCAAGAACACGCCGATTCAGGGCCGCCAGCAGCTCACCGATTACCTTGCCGCCGGCGAAAAGCCGCGCGAGGCGTGGCGCATCGGTACCGAGCACGAAAAGTTCGGCTTCCGCACCGACGACCTGCGCGCGCCGACCTTCGAGGGCGAGCGCGGCATCAAGCATCTGCTGGAAACCATCGCCACCCGCTACGGCTGGGACGTGACGCGCGAGGGAGAGAACCCGGTGGCGCTATCGCGCGACATGGCCTCGATCACGCTGGAGCCGGCCGGCCAGCTGGAGCTGTCCGGCGCGCCGCTGGAAACCATCCACCAGACCTGCACCGAAGTGAACACGCACCTGGAGGAAGTGCGCTCGATCGCTGATGGCATGGGCCTGGGCTTTCTCGGCATGGGCTTTCAGCCGAAGTGGAAGCGCGACGAGATGCCGTGGATGCCGAAAGGCCGCTACAAGATCATGCGCGAGTACATGCCCAAGGTCGGCTCGCTCGGCCTGGACATGATGACGCGCACCTGCACGGTGCAGGTGAACCTGGATTTTTCCAGCCAGGCCGACATGATCAAGAAATTCCGCGTCAGCCTGGCGCTGCAGCCGATCGCCACCGCGCTCTTCGCCGATTCGCCGTTTACGGAAGGACGTCCAAACGGCTATCTGTCGTATCGCTCGCACATCTGGACCGATACCGACAAGGATCGCACCGGCATGCTCGACTTCGTCTTCGACGACAGCTTCGGCTACGAGCGCTACGTCGATTACATCCTCGACGTGCCGATGTACTTCAGTTTTCAGGACGGCCAGTACATCGACCTGGCCGGGCAGGATTTCAAGCAGTTCATGGCCGGTGAACTGGCGCAGCTGCCGGGCACCAAGGCGACCATGAAGGACTTCGCCGACCACCTCACCACCGCGTTCCCAGAAGTACGCCTCAAGCAGTACCTGGAAATGCGCGGCGCCGACGGCGGCCCGTGGAACCGGCTATGCGCCCTGCCCGCGCTGTGGGTCGGCCTG
>CBAAAD010000194.1:0-5922 GCA_964658785.1 uncultured Methylobacterium sp. | reverse complement strand
GGCGGCATGCCGCCAATACCGGTAACGGCCAGCTGCGGGCGCCAGGTGCGATTGAGCACCAGCTCGGCCAGATCGGCTGTCACCGGCCGCATGCCCTCGACCCACGGAAACTTGTCATAGATATCCGCGCCGAGCACGTCGGCGCAGACCCTGGCCTGCTCGATGCGCTGCGGCGGAATGTCGACGTGGAGTTCCTTCGGCTTGATCTGGCCCGTGACCGGATCCTCCAGCCGCGACAGCAGCTCGCGCAGAATGCGGAAGCTGGAGGGCACCACGCCGGACGCATCGCCCGAGTGCACGCCCTCTTCCAGCACCTGCACGGTGAGATTGCCGCCGGTCATGCCGCGCAGCGACGTGGTGAGCCACAGCTGATCGTAATTGGCGCAACCCGAATCGAGGCACACCACCAGCGACGGGCTGCCGATGCGCGGCGCCAGATGGTCGACGTAGAACGGCAGGTCGTAGCTGCCGGATTCCTCGCAGGCCTCGATCATGATCACGCAGCGCGCGTGCGGTACGCCCTGCTCGTGCAGCGCCAGCAGCGCTGCCAGCGAGCCGAAGATCGCATAGCCATCATCGGCGCCGCCGCGGCCGTAGAGCTTGTCGCCCTTGATCACCGGCGTCCACGGGCCGAGGTCGTCGGCCCAGCCGGTCATTTCCGGCTGCTTGTCCAGATGGCCGTACAGCATGACCGTGTCGTCGCTGGCGCCGGGCACTTCGATGTAGATCAGCGGCGTGCGGCCTTCCAGCCGGACCACCTCGAGCGTGGCGCCGGGCAGCTGGCTCAGCTTGGAGCGCGCCCAGTCCTGCATCAGCTTGACCGCTGCATCCATGTAGCCGTGGTCGGCCCACTGGGCGTCGAACATCGGCGATTTGTTGGGGATGCGGATGTACTCGACCAGCTGCGGCACGATCTCGGCGTCCCACAGGCCGTTGACGAAATCGGAAAGGCGGTCGGGATCCATCTTGCGGGCAATGTCCATGATCAGGTTCCTGCAAAAAACAATGTTCCATTCTAGCGCGGCGACTGCAGGCGCCGCTGCCTGCGCTGACGTGTCATCAGCCGTTACGCACGCGCGGGAAGGACGGCTACGCACATGGGTGCTGCAGCCAAGCCGACTGCGCGACCGATTGCCACGTGACATATTTTCCGGGCGGCTCACGGACGCCGCCACCCCATCTCACGGAGGAAACCCCATGTTGCGTAAACTTGCTTCACGAATCGCTTTTGCACTGGCCGTGGCGATTCCGGCCCTGTCCTTTGCCGGTACGCCGGTGAACATCAATCAGGCCGACGCCGCCACCATCGCCAAGTCGCTCGACGGCATCGGTCAGTCCAAGGCCGACGCCATCGTGGCCTGGCGCAACGCCAATGGCCCATTCAAGAGCGCCGACGATCTGACCCAGGTCAAGGGCATCGGCAAGGCCACACTGGAACGCAATCGCGCGTCAATCCTGCTGGCAGATGCAGCGCCGGCCGCCACGCCAGCCAAGGCCACCGCGCCAGTCGCCAAAGCCGATGCGCCAGCCAAGAAAACCAAGCGCACCAGCAAAAAAGCCGACGCCGTCACGGGCGGGGAATAATCGTCGACAAGCCCGCCCTGCCGGACAACGCGCCGGGCGGGCGGAGCTTTTGCGTGACCGGCCCGCCGACAGCCGGTCGCGTCCAGCTGGGTTACACTCGCGCGCCGCCCCCTTTTGCGCCGCCACGCCACCATGATTCTTCCGCGTTATCACGTCGCCGACTCCGCCATCCAGGGTGCCGGCAAAGGCCTCTTTTTGGATGAGAGCGTCGCCGCGGGGCGCATCATCACGGCACCCGATGGCATCGACCGCACCTACCGGCACGCGGACATCAACGCCTCGCCAGAGCTCAAAAGCCAGTTCCACGCCAGCGCCCGCTGGTTCGAGGATCGCTACACCCTGTCGCCGGACTGGCCCGACGAGTGCTATATCAACCACAGCTTCAAGCCCAACGGGCTGTGGCACCTCGGATTCGTCTTTGCGCTGACCAATCTGCTGCCAGGGACCGAAATAACCGTGGACTACCGCCACCTGCTGCCGCCGGGTGAAAGCGAGGATTTTGCGGATTCCGTGACAGGTGAGACAATTACCGGCTTGTCCTGGTCCGAGAGCCTCGCCAGCAGTACGCGGGCGCTTGCCGAATTACTGGAATTTTCCAACGCCGATCGTGATGTCTGATATCCCTACTCTCGAAACGGCGCGACTGCGCCTGACTGCGCTGACGGAACAGCACTTCAATGATTACGCCAGGATGCTCGCCGACGCCGAAAGCACCCGCTGGATCGGTGACGGGCAGCCGCTGGACCGCACCAACGCCTGGCGCTCGCTGGCGATGCTGCTCGGCCACTGGCAGCTGCGCGACTGCGGCATGTGGGCGCTGGAACTGAAATCCACGGGCGAATTCATCGGCCGCGCCGGCCTGATGTATCCCGACGGCTGGCCCGATCTAGAACTGGGCTGGATGCTCAAGCCGGGACATCGCCATCATGGCTACGCTACCGAAGCCGGCAATGCCGTGCTCGATTTCGCCTGGCACCACCTGCACGCCCCGCGCGTGATCAGCCTGGTGCGTATCGGCAACGAGGCTTCCGATCGCGTGGCCGAGCGCCTGGGCGGCGAGCATATCGAAGACATGGATTTCTACGGCAGCCACAACCACGTGTTCGCCTATTACCCGCCGCGCGCCGCGCTGAGCCGGGCGTCGGCCTGAGTTTTACTCGTACGCTGTTATCGCCTCAAACCCAGGCGTCTGCTTGAAAGCCTTTTGCACCGAAGTTGCGCGTTTCAAGCACCAAGCGCGCTTGACCTCATCCGACGCAGGGCCTCTAGCCCAATCCCGCCCGACGCAGCGAACGCGCCAGGCTGGCCAGCGCGAACAGCCGTGCGATGCGCATCCAGCCCAACGCCACCACCATCAGCTGACTGAGCAGCAGCGCCGCGAGAAATCCTGCCGAGCCCGCCGCCGTGACGTGGATGCGTCCGACGCCAGCGGCCGCGGCAGCCGCAAAGCCAACCGTGCTCACCAGCAAATAAAAAAACACGGTGCGAAAAAACCGGCGCAGCAGCTGACTGATGCCGCGGCCAAACGCGCGCGTGGCCGAGCGCAGCGTGATGTCGGCAATGAACGCCGCACGCGCCGACTCCACAATGCACTGGGCCAGCACAAAAGCCGCCAGCAGCAGGCCGTGCGCGATGCTCGCCCAGAGATCCGCCTGCGATTGCAGCACGGCCTTGTCGGCGTGGTCGTCGGCCAGATGTGACCCCAGCATCGCCACGCCGCCCACGGCCAGATACGGCAGCAGCGACCACAGCAGCAGGCGGAACATGCGCCCGTACTCGGCCAGTCCACTCTGCAGCAGTCCCGCAAAACCCAGAGTGCGGCCGGCCCGACCGCTGCCGACAATCATGCCGTCCAGAAAGGGCGACATGGCCAGCGTGACCGCCAGCCCGAGTATCGCCGTACCGCCGAGCCAGCCGGCGTTTTCGCTCAACGCGAAACCGACATCGCCAAACATCATGGCGTTGACATGCTGCGCCCAGTCGCTGGCGTGCACCGAATGATCCAGCAGGCCGGCGAGCACGCGCCAGAACGGCAGCGCCACCAGCGTGGCAGGGATCAGCATGATCAGCAGCCACAGCAGAAGCAGCCGCCACTGCAGCGCGGCGAGCATGGCGGAAATCAGTGCGCCGAACCCGGGTCGGCGAGCCGAGCTGGCGGCCATCACAGCGTCACCAGCGCGGCGTAGAACGCTTCGAGTGCGGCCGCGAAATCGGCCGTCCAGCGGCGCGAAGCGGCGCCGTTGGGCTTGGTCGTGAGGCTGTCGTTGAGTTTGTCCGCGTCCAGATACGCCAGCTGTGGCGGGTCGAGTTCGGCCGATACGACCTTGGCCGGTTTCACGAAATCGAAGCGCGCCCAGCGGCGGTCGTCGTTCCAGCGCACGTCCTGGTGCGTGCCATCGGCAAACGTCACGCGCAGCAGCTGCCGCACCGACGCGCCGTCGCGGAAAACGGTCACGGTGCTGCGCCAGGGGAACGGGCCCTCGTCGTCGAACCTGGGCTTGGGGTGCGCTTTTTCCCACGCCTCACGCTGCCTCTTGATCTGCTTGTCCAGCGCATCCTGGTCACTCTCGACCGGCTTGCCGTTCGTGGTTACCACGCCGGCATTGGGCAACACTTCGGCCACGTCGATGTCGGTGACGCTATCGTCGATATGCGATGTTCCGTAAACGTACTGATCGAAGATCGCATTGACGTCTTTCGCATCGCCAGAGCCATCGATCAGCGCCGCGCGCAGGTCCGCCGACGACGGGTGACGAAAGCGCCAGCGCTGGTAATAAAGGTGCATGGCGCGTTCCATCACGCTCTTGCCCAGGCGCTCTTCCAGATCGTGCATCGCCGTGGCCGTTCGTGAATACACCGTGCCGTAGCTGCTGCTGGAAAGACGGTCCCAGCTGTTTTGCGAGAGTGCATCCGCCGGCTGCTTCAACTCCGCACCGAGGCGGTCGAGCATGAAGCCGCTCATTGCCGGCGCCACGCCCAGACGCTTCATCAGCGGCGTCGCCAGCACGACGTCTTCGTTGCGCTCGCGCATCATGCGGTCGTCCCAGTACTCGTTCATGCCTTCGTCGAGCATCGGCTCCTCGAATTCATTGGAGGCGAGCAGCCCGTAGAAATAGCCGTGGCCGAATTCGTGGATGTTGACGAAGTCGCTCATGTACTCGTTGAGCGTGCCGGGCACGATGTCCTTGTAACCCTCCGAGGTGAAAAAGGTCGGGTACTCCATGCCGCCCGCTTCGCTGGCGTTGTACGGCGGCACCACGGCGGTGATCGTCTCGTAAGGATACGCGCCCAGCGTCTTCGAAAAATAGCCGAGCGAATCGATCGTCGATTTCAGCGTCGGCGCCGCGCTGGCGGCATATTCCGCTGGATAGATCACGCGTACCGCGACCTTGGGGCTGCCCGGCCCTTGCCACGCACCATCCAGCGTCCTGTAGCCCCTCGCCGCGACCCAGGCGAAGTCGTGCACATCGCCCTGCACGAAGTGATACGTGGTCCTGCCCTGCGCCTGCGTCGGCTGGCCGTCCAGCTTGCCGACGGCGCCGACGGTGTAGTCGCTGGGCACCGTCAGATGCACGTCGAAGCTGCCGAAATCGGCGTAGAACTCGCTGTTGAAGTGGAATTCGTGCACGTTCCAGCGCGGCGCCGTGGCGCCGCGTTCGCCGGCCAGTTCGAGCACGCCGATCTTCGGAAACCACTGGCCGACCAGGTTGAAGTCGCCCCACCAGCCGGTGCGCTCGACCACACGCGGCAGCTGGCTGAGAAAGTCGATGTCCAGCGTCAGCGTGCCGCCGGCCGGGACCGGCTGGGCCAGATCGATGCACGCCACGCTCTGATCGGTCGTCGGGCCGCCGTCCGGCTGCACGTAATGCCAGGCCAGCGACGCGGAACCTTGCTTCACCTGCTTGAGATCGATCCAGCCCCACTGGCCTTTTTCCAGCGACGCCGCGCCGCGCGACTGCCCGTGCGCCGTGAGGACCTTGCGCTCGGTGAACCAGGTGCTGCCGTTATTCTTGAAGCCGTTGAGATAGAGATGAAAGTAGACCCTGCTCACCGCGCGATCGCTGCGGTTGCGCCAGGTCATGTGTTCACTGGCGGTCACCGCGTGCTTGGCCGCGTCCAGGTCGGCGTTTATCCGATAGCTCACCACGCGATCGGACAGCGTGGATTCCTTGCCGGTGCGCTCACCGCCCCAGGCATCTGGCGCGCTTGGCGTGGTCTGCCCGGCGCCGTGCGGCGAGGCGAACGGAATGTCCAGCGGCGCGGCGGGCGCCGGCTCGATCGCGTGCGCCGTGGGCAGAGCCGATACATCGGTCGCCGCGGACGCTGCCAGCGCCATTG
>CBAAAD010000193.1:0-5958 GCA_964658785.1 uncultured Methylobacterium sp. | reverse complement strand
GGTGTGACGGATACGCAGGGTTCTTTGCTTGCGAAGTGCACGTCCGTCTGGCACGACGCGTGGCGATAACGCCCGGGGAAGGAAAGCGCCGGGCGCGCACCTCAGCGCCTGGCCGGCCCCGGGAAAAACGCGTTGGTGCGGCGAATGTAATCAGCGTATTGGGGGCGGCGTTCGCCGATGTCCTTTTCCAGCAGGGTAACGCCGGACACACGCATCAGCAGCACCGACATCAACAGCGGTCCGATAATGCTCCACCAGGCGCCCGCCGACAGCGCGATGGCATACAGGCCCCACCACACGCAGAAGTCACCGAAGTAGTTGGGGTGGCGAGTCCAGCGCCACAGCCCGCGATCCATTACCTTGCCGCGATTGGCCGGATCCGCCTTGAAACGGCTGAGCTGCCAGTCACCTCCAGCCTCGAATACAAAGCCAACCAGCCACAGGCCTGCGCCGATCATATCCAGTAGCCCCAGCCCGCCGGAACCGATGGCGGCACCGAGCAGTGGCAGCGAAATGATCCACGCCAGCACCGCCTGCAGGAGAAACACCAGATACAGGCTCTTGAACGCAAAGCCGGGTTCGTTGCGAGCGCGAATGGCCTGATAGCGTCGGTCCTCGCCGTGACCCCAGCTTCGTACAGTGATGTGAAGTGCCAGGCGCAATCCCCAGATGCCTGCCAGGGCCAATGCCAGCAGGCCTCGAGGACTTGGCGCAGGTGTGCCGAGCGAATAAACGCAGGCTTCCAGGATGAACATCAGTGACCACACGCTGTCGACAATTGCGACATTGCGTTTGACCACGCTGATGATCCAGGTCAAAAAAGCCACCGCAAGCACCGCGACCAGGCCGCAGGCGTAGAGAAAGACGTTGTTCAACGCCATGAGAATGACCTACTTGGTTGTCCTGAAGGCATCATCGCAGGCTTTCTAGTTGCGATTGCGACATGTCGTGTTACGACACTCTCGTCGCAATCGCGCCATAACCTGACGTCCCTTCCGTAGGTGCTCTAACGCCTGGGCCGTCTTATGGTTGCCGTTTTTGGCGTGATCTTTGCTTATAACCTCGTTAAACGTCAGAGGGTGGATATGAGCACACATGTCATCTCGCGCCCGTCATGGATAGGGGCATGGCTGCTATTGGTCTTGCCTTTGGCACAGGCCGGCGAGCTTCGGGCTCACGTCACCGACATTGCCGGCGTCTCAGTCGCAGACGCGGTGCTGTCGCTAAGCCCGATCAGCGGCAAACCTCCAGCGGGGGTGAAGTCGCAAGCGGTGATGGATCAGCGGGATCTGCGATTTGTCCCTTTCGTGCTGCCGGTGCAGACGGGCACGACGGTGACGTTTCCCAATAGCGACAACGTGCGGCACCAGGTCTACTCGTTTTCGCCGGCCAAGCATTTTGAGCTGAGCTTGTATGCGGGCAACCACGTCTCCAGTGTTCGTTTCGACCAGCCGGGCATTGTGACGCTCGGATGCAACATACACGACTGGATGGTCGGATATGTGGTGGTGCTCGACACGCCTTACTTTGTCAGGACGGACAACGACGGTATGGCGCGCTTGAACGGTGTTCCCGGCGGAACTTACGTTGTCCGACTATGGCATCCGCGAATCGATGGTGCTGCTGCGGTGGTGATGGACGAGCACATGGTCGTGGCTGCGACTCCGATTGAACGCGACTTTCAATTGAAGCTGCATGCGTCAGATCAGAGCAATGTGCCACCAGCGGGACTTGAGATCGGCTTGGGTCACAGGGCACATCCGCATGGAACTTAGATTTCGGACGCGCATTACGGTGCTTTTGCTGGCGTTGTTTGTGCTGGTGCAGTTGTCCACCTTTTCGGCTTTCTATTTTGCAACCCGACAGAGCGCCGTGGCGCAGGCGCAGACGCGCCTTGAATCCGGTGCGCGGGTATTTTCCAACCTCATGAATGCGCGTGGCCTTCAACTTCTTGACGCCGTGCAGCTGATCACCAGTGATTTCGGCTTTAGGAAGGCGGTGGCGACAGGTGACACGCCGACTATCCATTCGGTGCTCTACAACCAGGGTTCACGTATCAAGGCGGACATCGTCGTTCTCTCCGGGCTTGACGGCAAAGTCGTCGCAGCGCTGGATGCGGCCGGACATACCTTGCAGCTGAGTGATTGGTCACCGCTGCTGCTGCAAGCTGAGCGCAACAAGCAGTGGTCCACTGTGAGCATGATCGACGGCAAGCCGTATCAGCTGGTGATCGTGCCAGTGAAAGCGCCAACGCAGATCGCCTGGCTCGGAATGGGTTTTGCGCTGGACGATAAACTGGCCCGCAGCCTCAAGGATCTCACTCGGCTTGAGGTGACGTTCGTCGCCAAACAGGACTCGAAGCTGCCTTTGCTTAGTTCAACCTTGCCGGCAATGGACGCGGGACTGGCAGCATCGATGGTTCGACCGACAGCGCCAGCGATCATCGGCGGCGCTCCGCGGCTTTCGCGGATCGGCGGCGATGACTACTTCACGCTGTGGCAGTCCCTGCAGGGCGCGGGCGAAACCCAGATCGGTGCGTTACTCCAATTTTCCATGGAACAGGCACTGCAGACGTATAAGACACTTGAGCGTGAACTTATCCTGATTGCGCTACTGTCGCTGGTTGCTTCCCTGATAGGCGGCCTGTGGCTTTCCCGTCATGTTACGAGTCCGGTATCAAGGCTCGCCATTGCGGTGAAAAGGATCGAGCAGGGCAACTACGACACGGATGTCGGCGTCGATCGCGAGGACGAGTTGGGTGCACTGGCGGAAAGCTTCAATCGCATGCAGCGTGGCATCTCTCAGCGCGAGCGGCATATCGCTTACCAGGCCCATCACGACAGTCTCACCTCGTTGCCAAATCGTGCCAACCTGCAGGAGCGGCTTGAACTCGCCATAAAAAGCGCGGCAGAAAATGGTCAGCCGCTAGCCGTGCTGATGCTGGATATCGACCGCTTCAAGGAAATTAACGACACCATGGGCCACGCGATCGGCGATCGCGTGTTGATCGAAATGGGTCAGCGGCTGCGCGCGAGCTTAAACCAGGGCGACCTGCTGGCACGATTTGGCGGCGATGAATTTGTGGTCCTGCTAGAGGGACGAGTCGGCGCACAGCTGGTGCATGCCGCGGAGGCGCTATGTCACGCGGCGACTCTGCCCATCCACGTCGACGCCATGGACCTATTCCTCGACATCAGCTTGGGAGTCGCGATTTATCCCGAGCATGGGTTGACCGCAGAAGAGCTGCTTCGCCGTGCGGATATCGCCATGTACGACGCCAAGCAGGCGCGTATTCGCATGCAGATTTACGAGTCCGGTCGCGATGCCCTGCATTTGCATCGTCTCTCGCTGGTGAACGATCTGCGTCGCGCAATACCAAACGGCGAACTGGTGCTGTACTACCAGCCGAAGCTCAACTTAGCCAGCGGCAAGGTGTGCCATGTCGAAGCGCTGGTGCGCTGGAACCATCCGCAGCACGGTCTGATCATGCCGAATGATTTCGTGCCGCTCGCCGAACATTCCGGAATCATGCGGATGCTCACTGACTGGGTCATGCATGAAGTCATCCGGCAATGCGCGGAATGGTCCGATCAGAATCTGGAGATTGGCGTTGCACTGAACCTGTCGGCGATGGATCTGGGCTCCGGTGAGCTTCCAGACGTACTCTCATCCTATCTCGCGAAATATGACGTCGATCCAGAGCGGCTGATTCTAGAGGTAACCGAGACGGCCGTGATGCGCGATGCCGTATACGCACTTGAGGTGCTTAACCGCCTGCGGGCCTGTGGAGTACAGCTGGCCATTGACGATTTTGGTACAGGCTACTCGTCGCTGTCCCACCTCAAGCGCCTGCCTGTAAACGAACTGAAGATCGACAAGTCGTTCGTACTCACCATGGCTGAAGACAGCGACGACGCGGTGATCGTCCGGTCGACGATCGAGTTGGCTCATAACATGGGGCTGAAGGTCGTTGCCGAGGGTGTCGAGGACGCGCGCACGCTGGAAATGCTTCGGGGCTATCACTGCGACGTGGCTCAGGGATATTTGATCAGCCGCCCGCTTCCCGTGCTGCAGTTGACGCAATGGCTGCAAATATCTCAGGCGACGGACTTCGACGCGCATCATCTGGACAGTCTAATCAGCGAGGCATGAGCAAAGTCATGACGACAGAGCTCAATTCAAGATCGCACGTCCACCGGGTCTCGTGTCGGATCGCAGGAACTGTTCTCCTGCTGGCAGTCATGCAGCTCGCCCATGCGGGCGATGGACGCCTGATCGCCACGGGCGGTGTGACAGAAGTGGAAGGCTCAGCTGGTGGAGGGCTGGTGCCTTGGGCCGTGTTGGCCGGCTATGGCACCAGCGACGAATCCGGCGGTTCGGTCTTCCGCACCCAATTGCAACTGCCGGACTATCGGCTAGACAGCTACGGCGCCGCTTTCACGATCCACAACAGGCTGGAGCTTTCGATTGCCCAACAGCGTTTTGACCTTGGCACCCTCGGCAAGGCCATTGGCATGCCGGGTGCTGCGCTTAAACAAGATATCTTGGGAGCGAAAGTGCGGCTGGCAGGCGATCTTGTGTACGGCGAGCTACCGCAGGTAAGCATTGGCGTTCAGCAAAAGCGCGATCTGGATTTCACGATTCCCAAGCTGGTCGGTGCAAGGAGCGCATCGGGAACGGACGTCTATATCACCGCTACGCATCTGGAGTTGGCCGCACTCGGCGGTTATGACCTGCTGTGGAGCTTGGGCATGCGTTCGAGCAAGGCCAATCAGTTCGGGCTGCTTGGTTTCGGCGGCGACCGCGGCAATCGTCGCTGGCTGGCGGAAGGATCGCTCGCTACGCTGTTCAGTCCGAACTGGGCGGTCGGCATAGAGTATCGCCAGAAACCAGACCATCTCAGTTTCGCCCATGAGGATAACGCTGCCGACATGTTCTTGGCGTGGTTTCCGAATAAGCACCTCGCGCTGGTGGCTGCCTATGTGGACCTTGGTTCAATAGCGGGTCTCAAGCGCCAGCGTGGCACTTATTTATCGATGCAGGGGAGTTTCTGACATGAGCAAAATTCCGTTTTTCCCCGCACTTCTGGTAGCTCTAACTGCATGCTCGCAGACTGTTCGGCCGCCAGCGACACTCTACGATCAGCTCGGCGGTAAACAAGGGGTGGCCGCATTGACCGATGCTGCGATCGACCAGTACGCGGATGATCCGCGTGTCGCACCGACGTTTGAGCACGTCGACATCAAACGATTCCGTCGCGTATTCGCCGAATACATCTGCAAGATCAGCGACGGGCCGTGTCGGTATACCGGCGGATCCATGGCCGAAGTGCATCGTGGCCTCAACCTGCGCGAAACGCAGTTTAATGCGATCGTCGAGGACCTGACCGCTGCGATGACATCGCTGCACCTACCTGTGCCCACACAGAATCGCCTGATCAAGCGACTGGCGCCGGTGCGCAAGGACGTTCTCTACAAATAACCTGCAAAACCGCCGCCGGAGTTGCCGAGGGCAAGGTACACACATATCACTTTTTTGTGGCTCTCAGCGCATTGGTGAACCGACCCACACTGTGATTGCAGCTTTTGCCTGCAGTCAACGAAAGTCAGCAGACTTTTGCTGTTTTGCATCGCACCTGACCGCTGTGAAGTCTATGAGCGCTGTTGCGCCGCCATAGCACTGTGGCCTGCTGAGCTTCGGGTTTCGGGATGGCGTTGAAAAGGGCCGGGCAGACAGTGGAAAGAACACGTTGCGTACAGGTTTTCGGAAAGGTTTACGTGCATGCGCGATCGATTACCGACAGCGGAACCGGCGCCGCTAAAGCCCGGCACCCGCGGGGCCGTTATCTGAAGGACGCGCCTCCTGATGGGTGATGCCGAGATAGAAGCCGATCGCCAAAATGGCGATCGTTGCCGCGATCAATGTCAGAAACGCCCAGCTGCGTTTGCGCTTCAGGTG
>CBAAAD010000192.1:0-5988 GCA_964658785.1 uncultured Methylobacterium sp. | reverse complement strand
AGATCTCGCAGGACTGGAAAACCAACCCCCGCTGGGCCGGCATCGAGCGCAATTACTCCGCCGAAGACGTGGTGCGCCTGCGCGGCACCATCGGCGTCGAGCACACGCTGGCCCGCCGCGGCGCCGAGCGCCTGTGGGACTCGCTGCACAAGGAAGATTTCGTCAATGCGCTGGGCGCACTGACCGGCAACCAGGCCATGCAGCAGGTCAAGGCCGGCCTCAAGGCCATCTACCTCAGCGGCTGGCAGGTCGCCGCCGACGCCAATGTCGCCGGCGAAATGTACCCCGACCAGTCGCTGTACCCGGCCAACTCGGTGCCGCTGGTGGTGAAAAAGATCAACAACACCCTGCTGCGCGCCGACCAGCTGCATCACGCGGAAGGCAAGGACGACACCGACTGGCTGGTGCCGATCGTGGCCGATGCCGAAGCGGGTTTCGGCGGCGTGCTGAACGCGTTCGAGCTGATGAAGGCGATGATCGAAGCCGGCGCCGCCGGCGTGCATTTCGAAGACCAGCTGGCCTCCGTGAAGAAGTGCGGCCACATGGGCGGCAAGGTGCTGGTGCCGACGCGCGAAGCAGTGGACAAGCTCAACGCCGCGCGCTTGGCGGCCGACGTCTGCGGCGTGCCGACCCTGCTGGTGGCGCGCACCGACGCCGACGCGGCCGATCTGCTGACCTCCGATGTCGATGCCAACGACAAGGCATTCATTACCGGCGAGCGCACGGTCGAAGGCTTTTATCGCGTGCGTCCGGGCCTCGACCAGGCCATCAGCCGAGGCCTGGCCTATGCGCCGTTCGCGGACCTGATCTGGTGCGAAACCAGCAAGCCGAATCTGGACGACGCGCGCAAGTTTGCCGAAGCCATCCACGCCAAGTTCCCGGGCAAGATGCTGGCCTACAACTGCTCGCCGAGCTTCAACTGGAAGAAGAACCTGGACGACGAAACCATCGCCAGCTACCAGATCGAACTGGGCAAGATGGGCTACAAGTTCCAGTTCATCACCTTGGCCGGCTTCCACAGCCTCAACTACGGCATGTTCGATCTGGCGCACGGCTACGCGCGCCGTCAGATGAGCGCCTTCGTCGAACTGCAGGAGAAGGAGTTTGCGGCAGCCGATCGCGGCTTCACCGCGGTGAAGCATCAGCGCGAAGTGGGCACCGGTTACTTCGATCAGGTGACCCAGGCGATCCAGCAGGGTCAGTCATCGACCACGGCGCTGACCGGCTCGACCGAAGAGGCGCAGTTCCACCACGAAGCGGCCTGATTCAAAGCAATGTAGGAAACGATCGGTAAGATAAGAAACGCATCCACTGCTCACGCGGTGGAGGCGTTTTTCGTTGCGTGTCTCCGCGACTCAGGCCGCGACGAGTTCGTCGCTCACCGGCTCCGCAAGCGGCGGCACCAGGGCAATGACCGTCCAGCCCGCTTTCGGCTCCAGCTCGCGCTTGGTCGAGGCGACCTGCAGCGAACCCTTGTCCTCGACGCCGAACATCAGCACGGTATGCGAGCCGTATTGCTCGATGAAATGCGGCCAGTCGAAGGTGGCGCTGAGCTTGGTCGACTTCACCCGCCAGCCCTGCTCAAGCATCTCGGCGAAGCGGGCGTGGGTCATCTGCTCGTCGAACAGCGGCGGCGCCAGCAGGCTGCCCGGCAGCGCGGCGCGATCGGTATTTTCCTGCGGGCTGAGGTTGCGCAGACGATAGATTTTCTCGCGTCCGAACTCCTGCCGGTAGTGCACGCAGGCCAGCGAATTGCGCTCGCGGTGGGTCGACATGGCCAGCAGCCGACCGATGCCGGTGAGATCGAGATTGCGTTCGGCATGTGTTGAGGCCGGGTTGCCGTAGAACGTGTTGAGGCCATCCATGCGCGCCTGGCGAATCTGGTTCCAGTCGTCGTCGGCCAGCAGCACGCGAAAGCCGGCCTCGGCAATCGCCGTACCGATGGTGCGCGCAACCTTGTCGGAGCCGAAAATCAGCACGCCGCGCGGCTCGGGCTCGGCGACTTTCAGCCACAGCGCCAGCGGCCTTGCGGTGGCGCTCTGCAGCACCACCGTCCCGATAATGAGGGTAAACACCAGCGGCACCAGCGCCTCGCCACCGGCCACCCCAAGCGCGTTGAGGCGCAGCGCGAACAGCGCCGACACCGACGCTGCCACGATGCCGCGCGGCGCGATCCAGCCGATCAGCGCGCGCTCGCGCCAGCTCAGTCCGCTGCCCATGCTCGACACGATGACGGTGATCGGCCGCACCACCAGCTGCGCAATCACGAACAGCGCGATGCCCGCGCCGAGCATGCCGGGCGGCAGCGGCCAGTGCAGTCGTGCGGCCAGCAGAATGAAGAGCACCGACACCAGCACGGTGGTGAGGTTTTCCTTGAAGTCGAGAATGTCCTCGATATGCACCCCCCGCGCGTTGCCCAGGGCAATGCCCATGATCGTCACCGCCAGCAGGCCCGATTCGTGCGTGAGCGTATTGGACACGCTGAAAGCCAGCAGCACCGCCGCCAGCACGGCGAAGTTCTGCAGGTATTCGGGGATCGCCTGCCGGCGCAGCAGAAAGGCCATGACGAACGCGGCCAGCGCACCGATCACGATGCCGCAACCGACGGTCGCCAGAAAGATGCCAATCGTGTGACCTTCCTGGTGCGACACGATCGCCTCGTAGATCAGCACGGCAAACAGCGCGCCCAGCGGATCGATCACGATGCCCTCCCAGCGCAGCGTGTTGCCGATGCGCGCGTTCGGCCGCACCGTGCGCAGCATCGGCGCGATCACCGTCGGCCCGGTCACACAGGCCAGCGCGCCGAACAGCAGCGCGATCGACCAGCTCAGGCCGGCCACGATGTGCGCGGCCAGCGCCAGCAGCAGCAGCGACGTCACCGCGCCGTAGCTGACCAGCCCACGCACCACGTGACCGATGCCCGGCAGCTCGTGAAAACGCAGGCTCAGGCTGCCCTCGAACAGGATCAGCGCCACCGCCAGCGACACGATGGGAAACAGCAGGCTGCCGAGCAGCTTGTCCGGGTTGACCAGGCCAGTCACCGGCCCCAGCAAAATGCCGGCCAGCAGCAGAAACAGGATCGCCGGCAGCTTTACCCGCCAGGCGAGCCACTGCGCCAGAAAGCCGATCATCAGCATCCCGGCAAGCACCAGGCCGAGCTCGATAGTCATTCAATGTCCTTGGGATAAGCAGCAGACGCTTATCGGACCATGCACCGGCGGATGCGTCCAGTGAATGCGCCGGCCCGCATCGGGCCTTGTGACGCTAGAACCGGCGGTACTGCAGCGCCTCGGCCAGATGTTCGCGTTCCAGCAGGGCCACGCCGCCGTCCAGATCGGCGATCGTGCGCGCGACCCGCAGCACCCGGTGATACGCGCGAGCCGACAGGCCTAGCCGCTCGAGCGCCGTTTCGAACCAGCGGCGCTCGGCCGGACCCAGCGCGCAATCCCGTTCCAGTTCACGCGTGCTGATCTCGGCATTCGGCCGGCCGGCGCGCGCCAGTGACTGCCGCCGTGCGCGAAAGACGCGCTCGCGCACCGTGGCGGAATCCTCGTCCTGTCCGCTGCGCGGGCCGCCGAGGTCGGCCAGCGGCACCTGCGGCACCTCGACGCAAATATCTATGCGGTCGAGCAGCGGACCGGAAATGCGCGAGCGGTAGCGCAGGATCTGATCGGGCGTGCAGTGGCAGCGCTGGCGCGGATCGCCGACATAACCGCACGGACACGGGTTCATCGCCGCCACCATCTGGAACTGCGCGGGAAAGGTCGACTGCCGCGCCGCGCGCGAGATCACGATATGCCCCGATTCCATCGGCTCGCGCAGCACTTCCAGCACGTGCCGGCTGAATTCCGGCAGCTCGTCCAGAAACAGCACGCCGTTGTGCGCCAGCGAAATTTCACCCGGCCGCGGATACGAGCCACCGCCGACCAGCGCCACCGCCGACGCCGTGTGATGCGGCGCCCGAAACGGGCGGCGGCGCCACTGCAGCAGATCGGTCTGCTGCCCGGCCACCGACAGCACGGCGCAGGTTTCCAGCGCCTCGGACTCGGACAGCGGCGGCAGGATGCCCGGCAGGCGCTCGGCCAGCATGGTCTTGCCGGTGCCGGGCGGGCCGATCAGCAGCAGATGATGGCCACCGGCCGCCGTGATCTCCAGCGCCCGGCGCGCCTGCTGCTGGCCGCGCACGTCGAGCAGATCGGGCCCGTCATACGCGCCGCCGTTGCTCGGCGTGCCGATCGGCGCGGAGAGCTCCTGCGCGCCGCGCAGCCAGCCGCAGACTTCGGCCAGCGTATCGGCGACCCGCACGTCAACATCCGGCACCAGCGCGGCTTCGGCGGCGTTCTCCAGCGGCACGACCACGCTGCGACCGCGAGCCCGTGCCCGCAGCAGCGCCGGCAACACGCCGGAAACGCTGCGCAGGCCGCCGGTCAGCGCCAGCTCGCCGAGAAATTCACACTCGTCCAGCTTTTCGCGCGGCACCTGGCCGCTGGCCGCCAGAATGCCCAGCGCGATGGCCAGATCGAAACGACCGCCGTCCTTGGGCAGTTCGGCCGGGGCGAGATTCACCGTCACCCGGCGATTGGGGTATTCGAAGGCGGTGTTCTGGATCGCCACGCGGACCCGGTCGCGCGCCTCGCGCACGGCGGCTTCGGGGAGACCCACGATATTGGTGGAGGGCAGGCCGCCGGAAAGATGCACTTCCACCACCACTTGCGGCGCAGAAATACCTTCCTGGGCGCGGCTGAGGGTAACGGCAAGGCTCATGCGACCAGGGTCATGCGACGACAGGTCGCTGGCGCACTGATGGGTCGCTCCCGGCTGGCATGATCGAGCGACTCCAGATTCAGCAAAAAACTAACCGCCCCCGATCGTTCTCGGGGTGAGGGTGACGGATCGGGGGCGGCTCCCGGGAGACTGGTGCAACTAGGTCCCGCGGGTGGCGATGGTGGCCTCAAGTTCGGCCACTTGTCGCTCCAGCTCGTCGACCTTTGCACGGGTGCGGGCAAGCACCTGGCTCTGGACGTCGAATTCCTCGCGGGTGACTAGATCGAGGCGGCGCAATCCCTGCGCCAGAACATCCTGGAAGTTAGCCCGCAAATCCTGTTGCGCATCAGCCAATCCTGGCGGTACCAACGACACAAGTCGCGAGGCAATCTTGTCGATAACCTGCTTATCCATCATGGATAGCGCCTCAAGCTCGTCAGAGTTGATATTAGGTGAACGGAAATAAGCTCTGCCATCGGGATGCTCCACTAGAAACTGTAGGGATTGTCCTACAGGCGTGGTTATGCAGGCGACAAGAGACGACGCGGCAGGCAGAATGCCTTGCCGCATCCAGCCCGCCTGCAGCGTTTAAGGGCCGCATGCGTTTGGCCACTGCATCTGACGGGGAAGCATCATGAAACTGGGTGTGGCGATCATCAAGCCATTCAAGCTGGACGACGTGCGCGAAGCGCTGGCCGAGATCGGCGTACAGGGCGTCACGGTATCGGAGGTAAAGGGATTCGGCCGCCAGAAGGGTCATACCGAGCTTTATCGCGGTGCCGAGTACGTGGTCGACTTTCTGCCGAAGATCAAGATGGAGCTGGCGATCACCGACGACCAGCTCGAACGCGTGCTCGAAGCGATCCAGCATTCCGCCAGCACCGGCAAGGTCGGTGACGGCAAGATTTTTGTCACCTCGCTGGAACGCGTGATCCGCATCCGCACCGGCGAAATGGATCACGACGCGCTCTGATCGCACGCTCGCAGCCCGGCGCCGCGAGCGCGCAGCTCGGGCTCGCTATCGCCATGACCCAAATAAATTTTCGGCCGCCGGCAGGCTGCCCCGGCATTGGTTCCATGGGACTTATCCCCAGAACCATCCACAACTTGTTGGGTTGACCCGGCCCTGTTCACCCGATATGTTGTGTCCGTCGGTGCCCGCCCAGACGATGTGTCGGTCGGGCTTAAAAGGGAATCCGGTGTAAATCCGGAACTGCCCCGCAG
>CBAAAD010000191.1:2317-6008 GCA_964658785.1 uncultured Methylobacterium sp. | reverse complement strand
GGTACACCGTGACCAGACTGCCGGCAGACACCAGCAGCATGATGCCGATCACCGCGAAGATCATCAGCGTATAAAACTCGCCGTTGACCAGCTTGCGGTCGATCAGATACGGCCTGGCGTACACGAACACGATGGCCGTGGTGAGCAAGGCGAAGACCTTGAGGATCTCGGCCACGCGATCACGCACGAACATGCCACCAAAGGCAGTGACCGTCTGCGCCGGCTGGCCGGCGATAACGAGATAGACCCCCACCAGCAGCACCGCGATGGAAATCCAGTGCAGCATCGGCCGCTCGGTGGATTTCATGAACGCGTCCAGCAGCAACAGCAAGCACGCGGCCACTACCAGATAGAACTCCGGCAGCATGATCAGGATGTCATTCAAATTCGGCATGTCTTGTCCCGATCAAATCTTGTGAATGGCAAGCTGCTGCACCAGATGCGACACCGAGGTGTCCATCAGGTGGACCAACGGCTGCGGCCAGACGCCGAGCGCCAGTACCGCGGCGGCAAAGGCGATCAGCACGAACGTCTCGCGACCGTTGATCTCCTTCATCTCGGCCACGTGCGGATTGGTGATGTCGCCCCACAGCACGCGCTTCACCATCCACAGCGTGTAGGCCGCGCCGATGATCAGCGTGAAGGCGGCGAATAGCGCAATCCACGGATTCGCGCTGAAGCTGGCCAGGATCACCATGAACTCGCCGACAAACCCGCTGGTGCCCGGCAGGCCGCAGTTGGCCATGGCAAACAGCACGTAGAAAAAGCCGAACCACGGCATCACGTTGATGACGCCGCCGTAATCCTTGATCTGGCGCGTGTGCAGGCGGTCGTACATCACGCCGATGCAGCTGAACATCGCGCCCGACACGAAGCCGTGCGAAATCATCTGGATCATGGCGCCCTGCATGCCCAGCTTGGCCATGTCGACGCTGGCCGGATCGCGCATCAGCAGAAAGGCGATGAAAATACCCAGCGTCACGAAGCCCATGTGGGCGATCGACGAATACGCTACCAGCTTCTTCATGTCCTCCTGCACCAACGCGACGTAGCCGATGTAGACGATCGCGACCAGGCTCAGCACGATCACCAGCCAGGCGTAATGCGCGCCGGCATCGGGCGTGATCGGCAGAATGAAGCGCAGGAAACCGTAGGTACCCACCTTCAGCATCACCGCGGCCAGCACCACCGAGCCGCCTGTCGGCGCCTCGACGTGCGCGTCGGGCAGCCAGGTGTGCACCGGCACCATCGGCACCTTGATGGCAAAGGCGATCAGAAAGGCGAAGAAGATCCAGGTCTGCTCCTTCATCGTCAGCGGCAGTGCCGCCAGCGTGGCGAGGTCGAACGTGCCCGCCTTCTGATACAGGTAAAGCAGCGCGATCAGCATGAAGACCGAGCCGAAGAACGTGTAGATGAAGAACTTCAGCGTGGCATACACGCGCCGCGGCCCGCCCCAGATACCGATGAGGATGAACATCGGGATCAGGATCGCCTCGAACAGCGCGTAGAACAGCAGCGCGTCGGTCGCGCAGAACACGCCGATCAGCAAGCCTTCCAGCACAAGCATCGCGGCCATGTACTGATGCGGCTTGTCCTGGATGACTTCCCAGGCACCGACGATGACCAGGATGCTGACGAAGGTGGTCATCAGAATCAGCGCGACGGAGATACCGTCCGCCGCCAGGCCGTAATGCACGCCCCACGACGGGATCCACAGGTAGTTCTCGACCAGCTGCATACCGCCGACATCGGGCTGGTACTGCACCAGCAGGAACAGGCTGACCGCGAAGGTAAGCACCGCCACGATCAGCGACAGCCAACGTGCGAGATTGGGCCGCTTCGAGCCGGCCAGCAGCACCGGAATCGCGCCGGCAACAGGTAGCCAGATCAGCAGGCTAAGCAAGTGAGTGAACATGTGTGCCTGCTTCCCTTATTGCCCGGCCACGCCGGTGCCTATCAACAAATATCCACCCAGCAGCACGATCAGGCCGACAATCATGGCGAACGCGTAGTGATACAGATAACCCGACTGCAGACGGCGTACCGTGGCCGCGATGCGATGAACCACGCTCACCGAGCCGTTGACCATCACGCCGTCGATCAGCCCGGCGTCGGCAACCTTCCAGAAGCCCTGCCCCAGCTTGACGCCGCCGCGAGCGAAAACCGCAAAGTAGACGTTGTCGACCCAGTACTTGTTGTCCAGCACGGTCCACAGCGGCTTCAGCGCGCTCTTGATCTTGCCGGCCATCGCCGGGTTGAACAGGTAGATGTAGGTCTGGATAAGGAAAGCCAGCACGACCAGGCCGAACGGACCGATCGGGTTGAATCCGTGCAATGCCATGTCCATGGCGCCGTGGAATTCCTTGCCGACTTCCGCCAACACGTTGTTGGCCTCGTCGATATGGATCGCGCTGCCGAACCAGTTGCCGAACAGCATTGGGCCCACGGTGAAAAAACCGACGAACAATGAGGGAATCGCCAGCAGCACCAGCGGCACCGTTACCACCCAGGGCGACTCGTGCGGTGCGTGCTCCAGCACGCCCGACTCATGGTGATCGTGATGATCGTCAAGGTGCGCATGCCCGTGGTGCTCGACCACGGTAAAGCGCTCCTTGCCGTGGAAAGTCAGATACATCTGGCGGAAGGTATACAGCCCCGTGACCATGGCGCCCGCCATCACACAGAAGTAAGCGTAGCCCGCACCCCAGCGATGCGATTCGCCGACCGCCTCGATGATCGCGTCCTTCGAATAGAAGCCGGAAAAGAACGGCACGCCGCACAGCGCCAGCGAACCGATCCACATGGTGATCCAGGTGATCGGCATGTACTTGCGCAGACCGCCCATGTAGCGCATGTCCTGCTCGTGATGCATCGCTATGATCACCGAACCGGCACCGAGGAACAGCAGTGCCTTGAAGAACGCATGCGTCATCAGGTGATACACCGCGCCCGTGTAGGCCGACACGCCCAGCGCCACCGTCATATAACCCAGCTGCGACAGCGTGGAATACGCGATCACGCGCTTGATGTCGTTCTGCACGATGCCGATCATGCCGGTGAACAAGGCCGTGGTCGCACCGATCACCATGATGAAGCTGAGAGCGGTCTGCGACAGCTCGAACAGCGGCGACATGCGCGCCACCATGAAGATACCCGCCGTCACCATCGTCGCCGCGTGGATCAGTGCGGAAATCGGCGTCGGGCCTTCCATCGAGTCGGGCAGCCACACGTGCAGCGGCACCTGGGCCGACTTGCCCATCGCGCCGATGAACAGGCAGATGCACACAACAGTGGCAGCATCCCAGTGCGTGTTCGCGGTGATCTGCAGCGTCTTGCCGACCAGGCTGGGCGCGGAGGCAAAGGCCGTGGTGTAGTCCATCGTGCCGAGAAAATACAGCACGCCGGCGATGCCGAGCAGAAAGCCGAAGTCGCCCACGCGGTTGACCAGGAACGCCTTGAGATTGGCGAAGATAGCGGTGGGCTTCTTGTACCAGAAGCCGATCAGCAGGTACGACACCAGACCCACCGCTTCCCAGCCGAAGAACAGCTGCATGAAGTTGTTGCTCATCACCAGCATGAACATCGAGAAGGTGAACAGCGAGATGTAGGCAAAGAAGCGCTTATAGCCAGGGTCGTCGCTCATGTAGCCAATGGTGTACAGATGCACCAGCAGCGAGACGAAGCTCACCAC
>CBAAAD010000191.1:0-2217 GCA_964658785.1 uncultured Methylobacterium sp. | reverse complement strand
TTCAGCCCTTCATGCTGTCGATATCGGAGATATTGATCGTGCTGCGATTGCGGAACAGCAGCACCAATATCGCCAGACCGATGGCCGCTTCTGCCGCGGCCACGGTGAGGATGAAGAAGACGAACACCTGACCCGACACATCGCCGAGAAAACGCGAGAACGCCACGAAATTGGTATTCACCGCCAGCAGCATCAGCTCGATCGACATCAGCAGCACGATGACGTTCTTGCGATTAATGAACAGGCCGGCGACGGCAATGCAGAACAGAATGGCGCCAAGCACAATGTAGTGCGATAGCGTGATCATGAGCTTGGCTCCTGGGGCGGAACGGGCGTTGGCTGAGCGGGACGCACGGCGTCCATTTTCACGAGGCGGACGCGGTCGCGCGGATTGACACGCACCTGCTCGCTGGCCGACTCGTGCCGCGTGGCGTCCACACGCTGACGCAGCGTCAGTGCGACGGCGGCCACCACACCCACGGTAAGAATCAACGCCGCCACTTCGAACGGCAGCAGGTATTTGGTGTACAGCGCCTGGCCCAGCCACGCCGTGTTGGACACGCCGGCCATCGCCGCGGGATCGGCGCCCATCGCCTGTGCATGCATGGCCTTGACGCCGATCAGGCCAAGCATTTCGACCAGCATCGCCGCGGCCACGATCAGGCCCACCGGCAGAAACTTGACGAAACCCTCGCGCATTTTTTCCTGATCGATGTCCAGCATCATCACCACGAACAGGAACAGCACCATCACCGCGCCGACGTAGACGACGATGAGCGCCAGCGCGAGAAACTCGGCGTCGGCCAGCATCCACAGGCATGCCGCGCTGAAAAACGTCAGCACCAGCGACAGCACGGCGTGCACGGTGTTCTTCAGCGTGATCACCGCCAGCGCGGCCACCACGGCGATGAAACCGAAAAGGTAAAAACAGATGAGTTGCAGCAGTTGGGGATTCATGGGTCGACGGCCTCAGCGATATGCCGCGTCTTGGGTGCGGTCAGCAGCGATCTGCTTCTCGAAGCGATCGCCGATGGCGAGCAGCTGCAGTTTGTTCACCACGTTCTCGCCGCGATGCTCGAAGTGGTATTCGTGGATGCTGGTTTCGACGATCGAGTCCACCGGGCAGCTTTCCTCGCAAAAGCCGCAGAAGATGCACTTGAACAGATCGATGTCGTAACGCGTGGTGCGGCGCTGGCCATCGCTGGCGCGAGGCGCCGAGTCGATGGTGATAGCCAGGGCCGGGCACACCGCCTCGCACAGCTTGCAAGCGATGCAGCGCTCTTCGCCATTGGCGTAGCGGCGCAACGCATGCAGGCCGCGAAAGCGGTTCGACTTCGGGATGTGCTCCATCGGATAGCGCACGGTGTATTTCGGCTTGAACATGTAGCGAATGGTCAGCGCCATCCCCTGGAACAGTTCGATCAGCAGCAGACTTTTGAAATAGTGGGTAATGCGGGACATGGCTTTCTTCAGACTCCCGTGCCAGGAATGAAATCGACCGTGACCCAGCCGAAATATTTCAGGCAGCCGGCCACGAGAACCCACACGATGGCGATGGGAATGAATACCTTCCAGCCCAGCCGCATGATCTGGTCATAGCGGTAGCGCGGAAAGCTGGCGCGAAACCAGAGGAAGAGGAACGAAAACAGGAAGGCCTTGATCAGCAGCCATGGGAAACCGCCCTGCCCGATGAAACCCCACGACGAGGGAAACGGCGACAGCCAGCCGCCCATAAACAGGACCGCGGAAAGAAAGCTCACCAGGATCATGTTGGCGTATTCGGCCAGGAAGAAAATCGCGAACGCCGAACCGGAATATTCCACGTGGAAACCCGCGACGATTTCCGATTCGCCTTCAGCCACGTCGAACGGTGCGCGGTTGGTTTCGGCCACGCCGGAGATGAAATAAATCACGAACACCGGCAGCAGCGGCAGCCAGAACCAGTCGAACAGACCCCTGTGGCCAGCCTGCGCGTTGACGATGTCGGTGAGATTGAGGCTACCCGCCAGCACAAGCACGCAGACCAGGCAAAGACCCATCGCCAGCTCGTACGAAATCACCTGGGCCGCCGAACGCATCGCACCGAGCAGCGCATAGCGCGAGTTGGAGGCCCAACCGGCCAGAATGATGCCGTACACGCCCATCGAGGTCATCGCCAGCAGATACAGCACGCCGGCATTGGCGTTCGACAGCACCATCTTGCCGCTGAAAGGAATC
>CBAAAD010000190.1:0-6016 GCA_964658785.1 uncultured Methylobacterium sp. | reverse complement strand
GCAGCTCCGTTCTCCCTGAGCGTAGCGCAGCGGAGTCGAAAGGCATGCGCTGGGAAAATCACCCATCTTGTAATCAAACAGACGTCCAATCATCCCAGCGCCGCGGCATAGTAATTGCCTTGCCGCGTCACCCGCACCGGCATACCGAAAGTCTCGGAAAGCCCGTCGTCCGTCAGTGTTTCCAACTTCGAACCCTGTCTGAAAACCTGCCCATGGCGCAACAGCACGATGTTGTCGATCTCCGGCAGAATTTCCTCGACGTGATGCGTGACCAGCAACAACGTTGTTCCACTGCGTGCCAGCTCGCGCAAGCCCTCGAGAAAGTGCCTGCGGCTGGCCATATCCAGCCCAGCGCACGGCTCGTCCAGCAGCAGCGCGCGCGGTTGATGAACCAGCGCGCGGGCAATCAGCACGCGTCGGGCTTCACCGGTGGACAGGCTGGCCATGTCGCGGCCGATCAGATCCCCCGCGCCGGCTTGCGCCAGCGCATGCGCCGCGCGGTCACGCATGGCATCGGTCACCTCGTGGTGAAAGCTCACCCCACGCGCGGCAAAGAAACCCGACACCACCGCATCGAAGACTTCCACGGGCGTGTCGCTGGTGTAATCCAGCTGCACGGACGGGGAGACAATGCCGAGCAGGCTGCGCAGTTCGGACACGTTCCAGCGGTCGCGGCCGAAGATGCGCACCGTGCCGCCGCCATCGCGCTGCGCTAGCGGATAGAGCTGGCGGGCAATCAGCTTCACCAGGGTGGATTTGCCCGAGCCGTTGGGGCCGAGAATCGCGGTGTGCTGGCCATCCGTAATGCTCAAGCTCAAGCGATCGAGAACAAGCCGATCGCCCTGCATCACGCTGGCGCAATCGATCGCCAGCAGGTTGTCGTTACCGTTCAAGGATGGATCCGTTGTTCACGTGTAGGGCGATCAACCATGCCCGCAAAGATCACTCGCGACAATACTTTGCGGGCTGATCCAGCGGCATAGGGCTGCCGAATTATTCGCGAACGGCGGCATCCGATCGGTTGAGCTGCTCCTGACGCGCCGCGTTTACCGTGGTCTGCAGGAAAGCGATGGCTCTATCCATCGCGTCGATCTGCAGATCGACCACCGAGCGGTCGCCCGCCGGCACCAGGATCGACAGCTGGATTTCCTCCGGCTGGGACGATTTCGTTTTTTCTCCGTCGCCCTGCTGATTGGCGGAGTCGTCGTCTCCCTCCTCTTGCTCGACTGCGCCGGTGTAGCGCGCATCGACGCGCCAGTGATTGGACTCACCGCGGAGACGAAGTTCGGTGAGAAACAGTTTTTTCTGATCAGCCATGAGTTGCTCCAGCGCGGGCGATAAAAACGAGCATCCGGCGGCGCCAGTGGCGCTAGCCGTTCGGCATTTCTCCACGTCGCACGTGATGCGTGCGTCCATGCTGCGCTAAGTTTTCACACAGCGTTCCCCGTTAAAGGTATGCACTAGCGGCTTACACACCGGAGTAAGGTCATGCGTGTTTTCTTTCGAACCGCCGTCTCGTCGGCCATCCTCCTCTCGATGACGCTTGCGCTGGTCGGCTGCGGCGATACCGCCACACTGCCGGTGCGCGAGGGTACGGGCGCCCACCCCGAACTGCCTGCACCAAACAAGACTTTGTTTCCCACGATGAAAACGGCCAAAGCGGTGGGCTGGCCGGGCGGCGCGACGCCCGTCGTTGCGCCGGGTCTTGCACTGAAAGCGTTCGCCAAGGGCCTGGATCATCCGCGCTGGCTTTTCACCTTGCCCAATGGCGATGTGCTGGTTGCCGAAACCAACGCACCGCCGAAGCCCGACGACACCCGCGGCATCAGGGGCTGGATCACCAAGAAGGTCATGGCTGGCGCGGGCGCAGGCGTACCCAGCGCCAACCGCATTACTTTGCTGCGCGACACACACGACAGCGGCGTTGCCGATACGCAGACGGTGTTTCTGAAAAACCTCAGCTCGCCGTTCGGCATGGCGTTGGTTGGCCACACGCTGTACGTCGCGGACAGCGATGCGCTGCTGAGCTTTCCCTATGTGCCGGGCGAAACGGCCATCACGGCCGCGCCGACCAAGGTCATGGACCTGCCGGCTGGCACGATCAATCATCACTGGACGAAGAATGTCATCGCCAGTCCCGACGGGACTAAGCTGTATATCACCGTCGGTTCCAACAGCAACGCGGGCGAAAACGGTTTGGCGGTGGAACACGATCGCGCGCGCATTCTCGAATTCGATATTGCCAGCGGCACCTCGCGCGTTTTTGCGACGGGCCTGCGCAACCCGAACGGCATGGCTTGGCAACCGCAAAGCGGCGCGCTGTGGACCGCCGTCAACGAACGCGATGAGATCGGCAGCGATCTGGTCCCCGATTACATGACCGCGGTGAAGGACGGCGGCTTCTACGGCTGGCCCTTCAGCTATTTCGGCCAGCATGTGGACAAGCGTGCGCAGCCGCAGAATCCCGCCCTGGTCGCCAAAGCCATCACCCCCGACTACGCGCTGGGCCCGCATACGGCGTCGCTGGGTCTCACCTTCTACACCGCGCACCTGTTGCCCACGCATTACGACAACGGCGCCTTCATCGGCCAGCACGGCTCGTGGAACCGCAATCCGCGCAGCGGCTACAAGGTTGTTTTTGTGCCCTTTCAAAACGGAAAACCGTCCGGGCCGCCCGAAGACGTACTGACCGGCTTCCTCAATGCCAAGGGTGAAGCGCTGGGCCGACCGGTCGGTGTGATCACCGATGGCAAGGGCGCGCTGCTGGTTGCCGATGACGTGGGCAATATCGTGTGGCGCGTGACGCCGGTTGCTGGCAAAACGGCGGCAGCCGCTCCCACGTCTCCCTGACGTCAACCTGGACAGTCGCCGGCACTGGCGTCGCCAGGGCGGTTGTCGAACGTCGATGCGCCCACAGATAGTCAGTCATACCTGCGCCCTATTCAGGCCGCTAACTCCCGCTTTATTTCCTATATGAGGGCTTTCCCATGTCGACCATCAACGCATCGCAGTCGGGCTCATTCAAGATCGGTGGCGAGCTCGAGGTTCATCGCCTCGGCTACGGCGCCATGCGCATCACCGGCAAGGGCGTCTGGGGCGATCCGGCCGATCGCGCCGAATGCCTGCGTACGCTCAAACGCCTGCCCGAGCTCGGCGTCAACTTCATCGATACCGCCGATTCGTACGGGCCCGATGTCTCCGAACCGCTGATTCGCGAAGCGCTGCATCCATACAAGGGTCTGGTCATTGCGACCAAGGGTGGCCTCACGCGCACGGGTCCGGACAAGTGGATACCGGTCGGCCGCCCGGAATATCTGATCCAGCAGGCATACAAGAGCCTGCGGAATCTCGGCGTGGAGCGCATCGACCTGTGGCAGCTGCATCGCGTCGACCCCAAGGTACCGCGCGACGAGCAGTTTTCCGCGATCAAATCGCTGATCGACGACGGTATCATTGCGCACGCCGGACTGAGCGAGGTGTCGATCGACGACATCGAAGCGGCGGGCAAACACTTCAAAGTTGCCACCGTCCAGAACAAGTACAACCTGGTCGACCGCGCCAGCGAAAAGGTGCTGGACTACTGTGCCAAGCACAACATCGGCTTTATCCCGTGGTTTCCGCTGGCCGCAGGTGATCTGGCCAAACCCGGCTCCGTACTCGACGCCATCGCCAAGAAACACAACGCCGCGCCCAGCCAGATCGCGCTGGCCTGGGTGCTGCAGCGCAGCCCCGTGATGCTGCCGATCCCCGGCACGTCGAAGGTGACGCATCTGGAAGAAAACGTCGCGGCGGTCGGCATCAAGCTGTCGGACGAGGAGTTCAAGTCGCTCGACGAGGCCGGTAAAAAAGCCTCCGCCTGAGTTGTGTCGGTCAGCGGCGAACGCAGGGCGTCGCTGCTCGATTTCATTCGTTATCAGAGAAACCCCATGTCTACCATGCAAGTCATCGACATCACGCACCCGGGTGAGCCGGACGTTCTCACGCTGGGATCGCGCGACGTGCCCAAGCCCGGCAAGGGCGAGGTGCTGATCAAGGTCGCTGCGTCGGGCGTCAATCGGCCTGACGTGTTCCAACGCCAGGGTCATTACCCGCCGCCGCCTGGCGTCTCCGACGTTCCCGGCATGGAAGTGGCCGGCGAACTGGTCGGGGGTGACCTGGACGGCGACAATCCCTTCGGCCTGAAGCGTGGCGACGCCGTCTGCGCGCTGATCGGCGGCGGTGGTTACGCTGAGTATGCCGTGGCGCCGCTGCTGCAGTGCCTGCCGGTGCCGAAAGGTTTCTCGATGGTCGAGGCGGCGGCGCTGCCGGAAAATTTCTTCACCGTCTGGAGCAACGTTTTCGATCGCGGCAAGCTCGGTCAGGGCAGCCGCGGCAAGGATGAATCACTGCTGGTGCAAGGCGGCTCCAGCGGCATCGGCGTCACGGCGATCCAGCTCGCGCACGCCTTCGGTTATCCCGTCTTCGCTACCGCCGGCAGCGCCGACAAATGCGCGGCCTGCGAAAAGCTGGGCGCCATCGCGATCAACTACCGCGAGCAGGATTTCGTCGAAGAAGTGAAACGTCATACCGACGATGCGGGCGTCGACGTGATTCTCGATATGGTCGCCGGCGATTATCTGCCGCGCGAAATCGAGCTGCTGGCCGAAGACGGCCGACTGGTGGTCATCGCCACGCTGGGTGGCGCCAAGGCCACCATCGACGCCGGCGTGATCATGCGCCGCCGCCTCACCGTAACGGGGTCAACGCTGCGCATGCGCTCCGTCGCGTTCAAGGCCGACATCGCCAAAGCCCTGCATGAGAGTGTCTGGCCGCTGCTGGAGTCGCGCAAGGTGCAGCCGATCATCCACGAAGTCTTTCCCGCCGCCGCTGCCGCCAAAGCGCATCAGCTGATGGAAAGCAGTTCGCATATCGGCAAGATCATGCTGACGTGGTAGGCACTTGGGAAATCGAAGTGCCGCCGAATAAGACGCGTCACGCCCTGAGGCGACATGTCGTGTCCGGCTAAAGCCGGGGCTCAAGAAGAAGTGTGCGATCCTATGCTTGCTTCATAGGCCGGCGTACAGGATCGGGATGGCGGGACTGCGAAAAACAAGGCATCAAACGTGGTTGGCATGGCTGGCTCTGGTCGCCATGTGGCTCACGATCGGCATGCCCGTGGTTTCGCAGATGCTGCCGAGCCATGCCATGTCGACGGACATGGGCAGCTGGTGCACGCCGCACGGGCTCAGCGACCATCACCCGAACCGCCCGTCCGAACCAACTTCGCCGCTGGATAAATGCGGCTATTGCAGCCTGTTCTGCCACAGTCCGCTGGCTCTTGGAGATGTCAGCCTCGCGCTGCCGCCGCTGCTGCTCCCCGCCCAGACTTTATTCCAACAGGGCATTCCCGCCGGCCCGCTTCCGCGAGTGCTGAGCGCCCATCCGCGAGGGCCGCCGTCGCTTGTTTGACGGTGGTTGATTTCGACGCCGCTTTCGTCCTATCGACGAAACGAGTGTCGCTCTAATCGTGTTCGGTACTCCACACATCCAGGCCACAGAGCCGCTGGCGCGATCGCGCTGAAGGCTGTGCGCCGATTTCGTGCGGGATGCCGAAGCCCTCATTGATGCGCGGCCTCAGCGCCGTGCCGGCAAGGATTTCCCCTCATGTATTTCTCATCGTATTCCAAGGCAACGCTGTCACTTTCGGCGACGCTGCTTTTGTCACTGCTGCCGATGGCGGCCCAGGCCTGTGCCACTTGCGGTTGCACGCTCAGTACCGATGCCGCCACGGGCTATTCCGCCGAATCGGGCTGGCGTATCAATGTCGATTACACCACTATCGATCAGAACGAACTGCGCAGCGGAAGCAGCCTCGCCAGCCCGGAGCAGGTGGTCAATCGGCCGTCCGATCCGTCGCTGGGCGGTGGCGAGATCGAACACAACACCAAAAACCAGTACCTCAATTTCACCGCCGCCTATCGCTTCAATGCCGACTGGGGCATCAGCCTGCTGGTGCCCTACGTGAAGCGCGATCACG
>CBAAAD010000189.1:0-6018 GCA_964658785.1 uncultured Methylobacterium sp. | reverse complement strand
CGCGAATTCGAGAACAACACCTTCCGCCGCATGACCGCGTGGGAATACGACGGCTTTTTCCGCATCGGCATGCATCACCGCAACGAGCGCAACGCGATCATCCAGCACGGCACCATGACCATGGTGCGTCGTTCGGCGCTGGAAGGCACCGGCGGCTGGTCGGAGTGGACGATCTGCGAGGACGCCGAGCTCGGCCTGCGCCTGATGCACTCCGGCTACGACCTGGTCTACGTCGACGAGCTGATGGGCAAGGGCCTGACCCCGGCCGACTTCAAGGCGTACAAGAGCCAGCGCTACCGCTGGGCGTTCGGCGCGATGCAGATCCTCAAGGGCCGCTGGCGCTGGATGACCACGCCCGGTCCGCTGTCCGGCGGCCAGCGCTTCCACTTCCTCACCGGCTGGTTCAGCTGGTTTGCCGACGCGCTGCATCTGCTTTTCAGCCTGATGGCGATTTTCTGGACCGCTGGCATGGTTGCCTTCCCCGAGCTGTTCAGCCTGCCGATGCAGCTGTTCCTTATTCCGATCATCGGGTTCTTCTTCGCCAAGGCGATCTTCGGCATCGTGCTGTACCGCGCCCGCGTGCCGTGCAGCTGGTACGACACGCTGATGGCCTCGCTGGCCAGCATGGGCCTGAGTCATGCCATCGCTCGCGGCATCCTGCACGGCCTCACGCGCGAGAAAACCTCGTTCGTGGTGACCGCGAAGAGTCGGCGCCTGGGCGAATCGAGCTTTGCGGCCTTTGCACCGGTGCGCGAAGAAATGATGATGGCCTTCGCCATCAGCATGTGCGTGGTCGGTATTGCGATGGGTTACGCCTCGCATCTGATCGAAGGCAAGCTGTGGATATTCATCCTGTGCGCGCAGTCGATTCCGTATTTTTCGGCCGTGGCCGGCGCGTGGATCGCCCATCGGGCCGGCGACAAGGCCGGCTGATCGGTCGATAGGTCGGTCGGGGGATGTCGCCGCGAAGGTCGGCTGCGACGATGGGTGCCGCGCGCGGCGCCAGCCTTTCTGCGATGCCAACACACCGGCTCAGAGTCCGCCGAGTCATAACCCGCACTGACCCGTGCTGCACTGATGAGTTCTGTATCGGCGCGTTACTTTCATACCACGCGGACATTTGTGTAGGTACCTTGCACCTTACGCCGAACCAACGCCTCCGAGGACGGAACCCCACGCATGCGCCGATTTTCACGACGCCCGCATCTGCTGCTGCCGTTACTCATGATGTTGACGCCGCTGGCCCACGCCAGCGTGCAGCTGACGGTGGATGGTGTGGACGACACGCTCAAGGCCGCCGTCACGTCGAGCGTGGAGCTGTCCCAGTACGCCGCCCGCGATATCAGCGCCGCCCAGGCTCGACGCCTGTATGAGCGCGCGCCAGATCAGATAAAGGCCGCGCTGGCGCCGTACGGTTATTACGAGGCGACGACCACGGGCGACATTCAGCCGCTGGGCAAGGACTGGAAGGTCACTCTCCATGTGAAGCCCGGTGAGCCGGTGAAAATCACGGCTGTCCATCTCACGATGGACAAACAGGCCGCCGCCATCGCGCCGATCCGACGATCCATGCGCGCGCTGGAAAATCTGAAGGACCAGGCACTGAACGACGGCGCCTACGACGATTTGCGCGACCGCGTCAGCGGATCGCTCACGGCCAACGGTTTTCTCGATGCGAAGCTGGTAACGCATCGGGTCGAGGTGAATCGCGCGCAGCACAGCGCCGTGATCACCCTCGCCTGGCAAGGGGGCGAGCGCTATCGCTACGGCCAGGTGCATTTCGACAATTCGCAGTTCCGCGAGGACTTTCTCGATCGCTACGTGCCGTTCAAGCCCGGCGACTATTTTTCGCAGGATCAGCTGCTGCAACTGCAGCAGGCGTTGAACGGCGCGGATTATTTCTCGGTGGTCAACGTATTACCTGATGTGGATACCGCAAAGAACGGCGTGGTCGACGTCACGGTGCAGCTGGCGCCGGCCAAACGCACGATTTATACCGGCGGTCCGTTTATCGGCACCGACACCGGCGTCGGCGTGCGCGGCGGTATCGAGCGACGCTGGGTCAACGACCGCGGGCACAAATGGAAGAATGAAATCGTGCTGGCGCAGCGCCTGAAGACGCTGACCACGCTGTATACGGTGCCGCTGCCCGGCAACAATCAGCGCAGCCTGAATTACGGCGCTACCTACCGTGACTCCAACACCGTCACTTCGCAGTCGCGCACGCTGGAGCTGGTCGCCAACGAGACCGAGCTGTGGCACGGCTGGACGCGCACGCTGGGCATGCATGCGTTGTCCGGCACGTTCACCGTGGGCAAGATCGGCAACGAGCCCGACAGTACGCCGGGCATCGAGCACGGCCGCAGCACCGAGGTATTCGGCGAGGCGTCGCTGTCGCGCAAGCAAGCCGACAATCCCAACTTCGTCCATCACGGCTGGTCGCTGAGTCTTACCGCCAGCAGCACGGCAGGCACGCTGCTGTCCGACGCCCGCTTCAGCCAGCTGATGGCCGACGCGAAATGGATCGATGCGTTCGGCAACAACGATCGCAACCGACTGATTCTGCGCGGCACCGCCGGCGCCACCTGGACCAACGACTTCACCGCGCTGCCGCCGCAGCTGCGTTTTTTTGCGGGTGGCGATCGTTCGATACGCGGTTACGCCTACCAGGAGGTCGGGCCGCTGAACAGCTACGGCCGCGTGATCGGTGGTGAAAACCTTCTCGTCGCCAGCACCGAAGTCGAACACTATTTCACCCGCACCTGGGGCATGGCGGCGTTCGTCGACGCGGGCAACGCCTTCACCGGCACTGATTTCAGCCCCGTCATCGGCGCCGGTCTTGGCGTGCGCTACCTGTCGCCGGTCGGCATGATCCGCGTCGATGTCGGCACCCCCATCCACAACTCGCGCCAGAGCGGTCTCGAACTGCATCTGGTGATCGGGCCGGACCTATGAGCAACGTCGGCAGCATGAATCCACCCGCCACCCCGACCAAGGCGCAGCGCCACCGCTGGCTGCGCTGGATCAGCGCCGTCGTATGGCTGCTGTTGCTGCTGATCGTTGCGACCAGCGCGTGGCTGCTCGGCACGTCATCGGGCCTGCGGTTTGCGCTCGCGCGTGCGCAAGCGGCCACCGGCGGCGCGCTGCACGTACAGTCGGCCGAAGGACGTCTGATCGGGCCACTGGATCTCGCCGGCGTGCGCTATCGCGACGGCAGCGGGCTGGATGCGCGGGTTGCCAGGGCGCATCTGAACCTGCGCGTCTGGCCGCTGCTGAGCAAACAGCTGCACGTGCTCGATCTCGACGCCGACGGTGTCAACGTGACCCTGGCACCCAGCGCTCCCGCGCCAGCCAAAAGCGACTCGACTTTTTCCCTGAAACCACCGCTCGACGTGCTGCTCGATCGCGTGCACGTCGGCACGGTAAGAATCACTCAGGGCGGCCAACCGGTCTTCGCGTCCAACACGCTTGATCTGGCCGGCAGCTGGACCGCCAACGGCATCGAGCTGCGCCAGCTCGATCTGCAGTCGCCGGACGGTCACGCCGCGCTCGGCGGCAAGCTGGCAGTGGGCAAAAATTATCAGGGTGACGGCAGCGCCAGCTTCGCCTGGAAGGTTGGCGGCACCGACTACGCCGGCAGCCTCGCCGCGCACAGCGACGGCCAGCGCGCGCACGTGGACTTCAAGCTGACGCAGCCGACGGCCGCGCAGCTGCAGCTCGATCTTCAGCAAAGCGGCGATTTCATGTGGACGGCCAAACTCGACGCGCCAAGCTTCGATCCGAAGCCGCTGATCGGCGCCAGCTCGCTCACCGCGCTGGCCGTTTCGCTGCAGGGTCACGGTGACCGCTACAGCGGCGATCTCGATGGCACGCTCGGCCTCAACGACTACACGCTGCTGCTGCAGCCGCTCAGCGTGCAGTTCAGCCATGACTTCAAGACGCTGGCTCTGCGCCAGCTCAACCTCGGCTCGCCGCAGATCAAGGGCAGCCTCGCCGCCACCGGCACGGTGCGGCTCGATACGCAGCCGGTCAGCGCGGATCTGGCCATCCAGTGGAACGATCTACAGCTGCCAGCCGAACTGGTCGGCCAGCCGCTGGCCAGCCACGGCGCGCTGAAAGCCAAGGGCAGCGCCAACAGCTACCACGCCGAAGGCGATGTCGCCATCGGGCCGCCGGGCAAGCTGGCATCGCTGGCATTGAACCTCGACGGCACGCCGCAGCAGATCGCACTGCACACGCTGGCGCTGAAGCAGGCGCGCGGCAGCATGCAGGTCAACGGCACGCTGACCCTTCAGCCGGCGCTGGCCTGGCAGGTTGACGCGACCGCCGACCAGCTCGATCCCGGCCAGCTGCTGGCCGGCTGGAACGGCGCGCTGAACTTCGACATTGCCAGCCACGGCACCCTGCCGCAAAACCGCCCCGACGTGACGCTGGAAATCCGCAAGCTCAGCGGCACGCTGCGCCAGCGAGCGATCAAGGGTGACGGCAGCCTGCATCTTTCGCCCGACGAAGTCGTCGATGGTCAGCTCAACGTGGCCTCGGGCGGGAGCACGGTGCGTATCATCGCGAAAAGGTCCGGCAGCGGCGCCACCGCCGCCAACGACATCGCGCTGAACCTCGCCGTGGCGTCGCTGGGCGACTGGCTGCCTGATGCCGGCGGCCGTCTGAATGGCGCATTCCACATTCGCGGCCGGCAACCCAAACTTGCCGTCGATGGTCAGCTGCAGGGGCAATCCATCGCCTACCAGCAGCAGCGCGTCGCCGGGCTGCAGCTGGACGCCAACGTGCCGGACGTCAGCAACCCCGGCGGCAAGTTCAACCTGCAGCTGCACGGCGTCAACGCCGGCGGACTGCTGTTTTCGCAGATCAGCCTGCTGGCCAGCGGCACGGCGGCGCAGCACAGTTTGAATCTCGATGCGCGCGGTACGCAGCTGTCCGCGGCGCTGGCGCTGAGCGGCTCGCTGAAGGGTGCGGAATGGCGCGGTACGCTATCCACGCTTACCCTGCAGCCGCAGGGTTTGCCCGGACTGCGCCTGCAGCAGCCCTCGCAGCTGGCCTACATCGGCGGTGCCATGAGCGTAACGGAAACCTGCCTCAGCGCCGGCGATCCGCTGCTGTGCGTGCAGGGCAAGCAGGATAAGGCCGGCAACCTCGACGCCAGCTATCGCCTGCGCCAGTTACCGCTGGCCCTGCTGATGAATGCCGCCGGCGAAGCCAACCTGCCGATGCGTGCGGATGGCACGCTGGAGGGCAACGGCAGCATTCGCCGCAATGCCGCTGGCGCGCTCAGCGGCATTGCGTCGATCACTTCGGCGCATGGCAGCGTCACCTATACCGATCACGCGGAAGCACCGCTGATCACGTACGACCGGCTGGCCCTCAATGCCACGCTGTCGCCCGACAGCCAGCACGTCGAACTGCACAGCGGCCTGGACAGCGGTGGACGTCTGGACGGCCAAATCACGATCAGCGGTGCGCAGCAGTCGCTTGCCGGCCAGCTCGACCTGCATCTCAACAAGCTCGGCTTTGTCGAGCTGTTGACCAATGACGTGGCCAATGTGAAAGGCGCGCTGGGCGGCAGTTTTCGCATCGGCGGCACGCTGAAGCAGCCGTCAGCGCTGGGTAACGCCACGCTGAGTGATTTTGCGGCCGAAGTGCCGGTGGCGGGCCTCAAGCTGACCCAGGGCAAGGTCGTCGTCAGCGCGCTCGACAGCCAGCACTTCCGGCTGGAGGGCACGGTGCAGTCCGGCAAGGGCACGCTCGCGATCGGCGGCAGCGCGGGGCTCGGCGCAAACGCGCAAACACTGATCACTCTGAAGGGCAGCCAGTTCACAGCAGCGGATATTCCAGCGGCCAAGGTGGTGATTTCGCCCGACATGACCATCCGGCAGGATGCCAAGGGCATCGTCATTGGTGGCGCCGTCACGCTGGATAGCGCCGACATCAATCTCGAAAAGCTGCCGGGCGGCGGCGCCACCAAGGCGTCGCCGGATATCGTGCTGGTCGATCGGAACCGGG
>CBAAAD010000188.1:0-6020 GCA_964658785.1 uncultured Methylobacterium sp. | reverse complement strand
GCTCCCACGTGCTGATGGTCTCCGGCGGACATAGCTGGAAGACGTGGAAGGTGGCGGCGCCACGGCTGCTGCAGGACGCATCGCGCGACGCCGATACGCCTGCGGCGCAGGGGCAAAACTAGGCTGAATCCACGGTGGCCTATGCTCAGGGCGCGATCGACAAAACCTTTCCGCGCGGCGTGCCCTTGCGGCAGGCGTCCGAGCAATAGATCACCTGATCCCAGTCACGCGACCATTTCTTGCGCCACACGAACGCCCGCCGACAGACGGGACAGATTTTGCTGGGCAACTCGCTTTTCTTCATGATCGGATGACTTGGCCAAAGAGTGGGCCGAACAGCAAGGCGCGGCATCGATACCACGCCTTGCTGGATGGACGTCTAGCCGTCCGGACTATTCGGCAACGGGGGACGGGTTGCGCTCACCGAACTGGGCCTGATGCCAATACGGATACGCCTTGACCGGCTTGCTCGCCGCATCGAGCGTGGCAACCTGCTCGGCGGTGAGGTTCCAGCCGACCGCACCCAGATTCTGCCGCAGCTGGGCCTCGTCGCGGGCGCCAATCACCACGGTGGCCACGGTCGGACGCTGCAGCAGCCAGTTCAGCGCCACCTGGGGCACCGTCTTGCCGGTTTCCTTCGCCACGACGTCGAGTGCATCCACCACGTTATAGAGATACTCATCGTCGACCGGCGGGCCGGCCTCGCTGGTCTTGTGCAGGCGGCTGTTGGCCGGCAGTGGCTCGCCGCGGCGGATCTTGCCGGTGAGCCGGCCCCAGCCGAGCGGACTCCAGACCACCGCGCCAACGCCCTGGTCCACGCCCAACGGCATCAGCTCCCACTCGTAGTCGCGCCCGATCAGCGAGTAGTAGGCCTGATGGGCGATATAGCGCGGCAGGTTGTGGCGATCGGCCGCAGCAAGCGACTTCATCAGATGCCAGCCGGAAAAGTTGGAGCAGCCGATATAGCGAATCTTGCCCGCCCGGATCAGATCGTCCAGCGCGGACAGCGTCTCTTCCACCGGCGTCATCGCATCGAAGCCGTGCAGCTGAAACAGATCGATATGATCGGTCTGCAGCCGGCGCAGCGCAGCGTCCACCGCTTCGATCAGATGAAAGCGCGAGGAGCCGACGTCGTTAGGCCCGTCGCCGGAACGGAACGTCGCCTTGGTCGAGATCAGCGCCTCGTGGCGGCGACCCTTCAGCGCAGCGCCGAGCACTTCTTCCGACGCGCCGCCGGAGTAGATGTCGGCGCTGTCGAACAGCGTGACGCCCGCTTCAAGGCAGATGTCGATCAGCCGCCTGGCGTCGTCGACCTGAGTGTTGCCCCAGGCCTGGAAAAATTCGCCCTTGCCGCCGAACGTGCCGGTGCCGAAGCTGAGCGCCGGTACGCGAAAGCCGGAGCGGCCGAGTTGTCTGTAATCCATGGGGATTCCTTTTTGGTTGCAGGGAACGGGGAACCTCGCGTCGGCGGGCCCAGCATCGCAAGGGCGCCAGCCACGCTTACCCCATTCACAATGCGTTCGCCCGCGCCCGGAAGCAAGGCCGCGCGGGATGACTTTTGTTTCATGTTGCGTTGCATCATTGGGCGTACACTAGGCACTGCCTGAGTTTCCCAGGCCTCCTACCCCCAACGTGCCACATGCCAGACGCCTCCTACGCCGCTGCCGCCGTTTCCCACGCGACCGTTGAACCACGCCGCTTCAGCGTGATCGGTCCGATCCTCAGTACGGTCGCCTTTACCTTCGCCACCTACCTCACCATTGGCCTTTCGCTGGCGGTGCTGCCGGGGTTCGTGCACAGCACGCTCGGCTATGGCGCGGTGATGGCGGGTCTTTCCATCAGCATGCAGTACGTGGCAACCCTGATCAGCCGCGCCCGCGCCGGGCATATGGCTGACACGCTGGGCCCCAAGCGCGCGGTGCTGACCGGTCTGGTGATGTGCGGCGTGAGCGGACTGCTGCTCATGATCGGCGCGTTTGTCGCGGCCATACCGGCGTTGAGCCTGGGCCTGATCCTGCTCGCGCGGCTGGCGCTGGGCTGCGCCGAAAGCTGCGTGGGTACCGGCGCCATCGCCTGGGGCATGGGCCAGGTCGGCCACCAGCACACGGCGCGTGTTATTTCCTGGAACGGCGTGGCGACCTACGGTGCCATTGCCGCCGGCGCGCCGCTCGGCGTGCTGATCGCGCACAGCCTGGGCTTTGCCGCCATTGGTGCGGTGTCACTGCTACTGATGGTGATTGCCTTTCCACTGGCCCGGCGCAAGCGCGCCACCGCCGTGGCCGTTGGCGAACGCTCGTCGATCCGCCGCGTGGCCGCACGCGTGGTGCCGCACGGCATCGGGCTGGCGCTGGGCTCGCTCGGTTTTGGCTGCATCGCGACCTTCATCACCCTGCTGTACGCCACGCACGGGTGGTCAAATGCCGCACTGACCCTGAGCATTTTCGGCGTGATGTTTGTCGGCACTCGCTTTGTATTTGGCAAAATGATCACCCGGGTCGGCGGCTATCGCGTAGCGATGGTGTCGTTCGTGGTCGAAGCGCTGGGGCTGGCGATGCTCTGGCTGTCCAGCGACATGCTGATGGCCGCGGCCGGTGCAGCGGTCGCAGGGCTCGGCTTTTCGCTGGTCTTCCCGGCGCTTGGTGTGGAGGCGGTAAACCGCGTGCCGGAAAACAGCCGTGGCGCCGCGATCGGCGTGTTCTCGGCGTTTCTCGATGTCGCCATGGTGGCCGTGGGACCATTCGGCGGCTGGATCGCTGCCGGCATGGGCTTCAACAGCGTCTATGGTTTTGCCGCGCTGGCCGCCGTGACGGCCGTGGCATTGACGCTGTTTCTCAAGACGCGAAGCGAACGCTTGCCCGGCTTTGCGCCAGGCTGAATACATTTCACGCAACGCCGCGTTTTGGCCCGCCAACCGGCAGCGCGAACAGACGGCTGACCTGGCAGCGGCAGCGCGCGCATTCACTCCCGGGTCGACGAAATACGCTCTAATACCCACAGTGACCTTGGATGTGGATGGTGCAACGCGTGGCCTCTGAGCTTGAAGAGCGGCGCATGGACGTAGCCGATTTGGAAATTGGCATGTTCGTATGTCGGCTGGACCGCCCCTGGGATGAGACGACCTATCCTCTGCAGGGGGTGGAGCTGTTGACAGCGGACGACCTCGCGACCATCCGCGATATGTGCGAATTCGTGTATATCGACGCCCGTCGCCAGATTACCTATGAAAAGTCTTATGCGCTGGCCCGCACCAGTCTCGACAAGTCGCGCTTCACCAGCGCGATCCGGTACGAAGACAAGGTTCCCGTCGACGCGGAGGTACCCCAGGCGCACGAGGCTTTCGACAACGCCAAGTCGATGGTGGACCGCATTTTCAGTGATGTCACCAGCGGCCGCGAGCTGTCGGTGGAAGACGTGGAGAACGCGGTCCGTCCGCTCGTGGCCAGCGTGCTGCGCAGCGCCGATGCGTTCTTCTGGATCGAAGGTCTGAAAATTCACGACAGCTATTCCTACAGCCATGCGATTGGCTGCAGCGCGCTGGCCGCGGCGTTCGGGCGACATATGGGCTTTGCCGAGGAGACCATCATCAGCCTGGCGGCTGGTGGCCTGCTGATGGATATCGGCAAGACCAAACTTCCGCCATCGCTGCTGCAAGACACGGCCGCACCGACGCCAGCCAAATGGAAAAAGCTGCAGTCGCATGTCGCGTTGGGCATGAAAATTGTCGATGAGTCCGGCATCACCGACGAGGACGTGCTCGACATCATGCGCACGCATCACGAGCGCATGGACGGCAGCGGCTACCCGGGCGAGCTTGCCGGTAACGTCATCCCGATTACCGGCCGCATGCTCGGCATCATCGATGCCTACGAGGCGATGATCAGCCCCCGTCCGTATCGCGCCGCCATTTCTCGGCATCAGGCGCTGCGTCAGATCTATGCCGGGCGCGACACGCTGTTCCAGTCCGAGCTGGTCGAGCAGTTTCAGGTGTGCCTTGGCGTGTATCCGACCGGCTCGCTGGTTGAACTGAGCACCGGCGAAGTCGCGGTGGTCATGGCGCAGAATCAGGTGCGCCGCCTGCGCCCCAAGGTCGTCATTCTTACCGACAGCGCCAAGAACCCGGTGGATGATTTCCGCCAGCTCGACCTGATGAACCAGGGCGACGTGGTGAAGTCGCCCGAGGACAGAAAGAACAACAACCGCCCTGTGACCCGCGTGATCGACATCGTGCGCAGCCTGACCTCCGGCGATTACGGCATCAACGCCGCCGAGCTGTTTCTGACGTGATGAGGATTTCCGGGCGATGCTGAATCGGGAACCGGTATTCGCAGCGATACAGGCGCAGATAGCGCCGGCTGAAGCAGACGGCAGCAGTTTTGCTGTTCTCATCATTCGCGTACGAGGACTGCGCAACGTCATGCTGCGCTTTGGCTACGCGCAAGGCGAGCTGGCGCAAGACCGCGCACACGCACTGATCGAACAATCGCTGCGACCCATCGACCAGGTGTTTCGCGCCGGCGATGACAGCTTTGCCGCGGTGCTGCCGGGCATGCGCCATCAGAACCACACCCTGCTGGCAGCCACCCGCCTGATTCGCGCCTTCGAGCTGCCAATGAACGCCGGCTCCACGCCGTGGCACGGTCACGCCACCATGGGTATCGCGCTGTATCCGCAGGACGGCACCGAACCCGACGCGCTGTGTCGCCACGCGGAAATGGGTGTGGACGATGCGCTGCGTCGCGGCGATCAGTATGCGTTTTATCAGCCGCAGCAGGCGCAGATCGAGATCGTGCACGAGGAGCTGCGTGACGCCATCGACACCAATCGCCTGACGGCGTACTTCCAGCCGGTGTGGGACCTGCGCAACCATCGCATAGCCGGCGTCGAGTCACTGGCGCGCTGGACCAGCGAACGCCATGGTGACGTATCGCCGGGCCACTTCGTGCCTTTCGCCGAGCAGAGCAACCTCATCCAGGCGCTGACCCGCTGGAGCATCAACACCACGCTGCGACACGCCTCACCCTTGCGCGGCGAGCATGGGCTGACCTTTGCCATCAACTTCTCGCCGCGCGTGTTTTCCAAGCCCGGCATCGTGGAGCAGCTGATGGACGCGCTGGACATCTGGGGCGTGGCGCCTGCCAGCGTGATTGCCGAGGTGACGGAAACCGCGCTGGTCAATGATCTTGACCTGAGCCTGAAAGTGCTCGGCCGTTTACGTGATCGCGGTGTCGGCATCGCCATCGATGACTTCGGCACCGGCTATGCGTCGATCGCGTATCTGCGCAAATTTCCGGCGACCGAGCTGAAGATCGACCAGTCCCTGACCGCCGATATCCGCAACGACCCGCAGACGGCCAAACTGGTCAGCGCCATCGTCAACATGTCTCACCACATGGACCTCACCGTGGTGGCTGAGGGCGTGGAAGATCAGGCCACGCAGGATCTGCTGATCGACATGGGCTGCGACTACGGCCAGGGCTATCACCTGGGTCGGCCGGAACCGGCGGCGGATTTGGTGGCGCGGCTCAAGATTCAAACAGCGCCAGCCAACCCAGCGTCGGCCGATCCATGAGTCGATGTGTGGCCTTTTCGCCTGCCGCACTTGCCCACGAGTGATTGCGTGGCCATAGCTGAAGACCAACGTATCGGCTTTACCCTGGCGCAAGCCAGCAAGCGCTACGGCGACGTGCTGGCGCTGGATGACGTCAGTCTCGATTTTGCCGCCGGCACCACCACCGCCCTGATCGGCAGCAGTGGGTCGGGCAAGTCCACCGTGCTGCGCCTGCTGCTGGCGCTGGACTACCCCGATGATGGCGACGTAAAAGTCGATGGCAGGCCGCTCGACCCCTCGCAGGTGCTGGCGCTGCGCCGACGCGTGGGGTACGTGATCCAGGAAGGCGGACTTTTCCCGCACCTGACCGTTCTGGGCAACCTCGCCCTGCTGCCGCGTCACCTGGGCTGGAGCACGGAAAAAATTCGCGCGCGCGCCGACGAACTCGCCATGCTCACCCATCTGCCGCTCG
>CBAAAD010000187.1:0-6051 GCA_964658785.1 uncultured Methylobacterium sp. | reverse complement strand
TTGGCAAGCCGGGCAATCCGGTGGGCGCCGGACTTGTCGCCGTCGGCCTCAACGGCACCGTGCCGCCGATGTAATGAGAGGTGCTGATCCGTTGGCGTGGAGACACGCCAGCGCGTCTCTTCCAACGCAAGCTGCTTCCCTTTGCGGGGAGATTGCGTTGCACCGAAGGATGTTTTGAACACATTACGCTGCGGATAGAACGCGCACGTTGTTCCCGTGACTTGCCGGGACGGGCCGGACAAGCCATGCATTCAGCCGCGTAGCGCTTCTGGCACGTTCTGCCGACTCAGCCCCCCAATTAGACCCACCCATCGTTCTACCTCGATCAGCCGAGTGTGTTCGATGACGCCGGCTCGCCTGCGCGCCCGTCGCAAGACGGTTCTTCAGTAAAGGGCCAACTGGCCGATACCCCTCGTAGACAGACCCGTGCGTTCATTTCAAAAACAGCGATCCCTGCTGGGGACATGGCCAAAACGACGATCAGGGGATCGCTGCGATGAACGGGCCATGGCCTGCGCTTGAACGTGCGGCGTCACCGTTGCAAGGGGAACAACACAGGGCTGAAATGAATATTACGAGCATGAAGATCGGGCATCGCTTTGCGGCAATGCTCGCGATGATGATCGCCGGTTTTGCTGTTTACGGTGGATCATCTTTCAAAGTTCTTCACGACCTGAAGGTCAACGGGCCCACTTACCACCGGATAGTCCAGGGAAAGGACCTGATCGCGGATATTCTGCCCCCGCCCGAGTATGTGATCGAGTCCTATCTTGTCGCGCTACAAATCATGAGTGCAGCCTCCGCAGAGCGGCCAGCGTTGGTCGAAAACCTGAAGTCGTTGAAGACCGACTACGACGTCCGTCGAGCATTCTGGATCAAGGAAAACCTCGACGATGCGCTGAGCCGGCAGTGTGCGCTGGCCGACAGGGCTGCCGCGGATTTCTACCGGGTTGCGTTTGACCAATTCATTCCAGCACTTGCCAAGCGCGACAATGCAGCGGCTGTCATGGCCCTCGACACGATGAAAGAGCGTTATGCCGTACATCGAGTGGAAATCAACAAGCTCGTGGCCATGGCATCGCGTCGCAACGAAGTCGATGAAGCAAACGCCAAGGTTGAGATCACCACGTCGACCTGGATCATGGCGGCCATATGGCTTGGCGCCATCGGTCTGACCACGCTTTTCTCCGTATTTATCACGCGTGGATTGATTCGACAGCTGGGCGGTGAACCGGCTTATGCCGCGCGCGTCGCGGGCAAGATCGCTGCCGGTGATCTTGCTGCTGAGATTACGACGGCGGAAAGCGATGAATCGAGTCTGCTCTTTGCCATCAAGTCGATGCGCAATAGCCTGGCCAACATCGTTGGTCAGGTGCGCTCAGGGACAGAGACCATTGCGACGGCTTCCAGTCAGATTGCGTCCGGCAACCTCGATCTGTCCTCGCGCACGGAGAAACAGGCCAGCACCCTCGGAGAAACCGCTACGGCGATGGACGAGTTGAGCGTCACCGTCAAGCGCAATGCAGACAATGCGCAGCGGGCGAATCTGCTCGCTACCGGAGCGTCAAAAACGGCCATGGCGGGCAGCGCCGTCATGTTGCAAGTCGTCGATACGATGGGTTCAATCAACAGATCGGCTAAGAAAATCGTCGACATCATCAGCGTGATCGAGGGCATCGCGTTGCAAACCAATATCCTCGCTTTAAATGCCGCTGTCGAAGCTGCCCGCGCTGGCGAGCACGGGCGCGGGTTTGCCGTCGTGGCCGCCGAAGTTCGCGAGCTCGCCCAGCGCTCCGCCGCCGCGGCGAAGGAAATCAATGTGCTGATCAATGACTCCGTGGAGAAAGTGGCCGCCGGCTCCACGCTTGTCGATCAGGCGGGCTCGACCATGCAGGAAATCGTCGACGGCATTCAACGCGTCAGCAGTATCGTCAACGACATTACAAAGGCCAGTCGCGAACAAACGACGGGTATCGACCACGTCCACCAGTCAATCACGCAGATGGATGACGTGACACACCAAAACGCAGCGCTAGTCGATGAAGCTGCCGGTGCCTCGCGATCGCTACATGAACAGGCCGAACATTTGACCCAGCTCGTCAATATATTCAAGTTAGCGGGGAACGTCGCTCTAGCGACGCGCCAGTCGCCGCCTGCTAACGCCTCGCATGCTCCACGTCGCCAAGAGCCATTGAATTCGGCGATGCCCGGCCATGCTCTCGTCGCTCTCGATGGCTAGATAAAATGTAGCGCTATTCGACGAAGCAATTTCCGTGACATCGGTCCCGGCTGCATGGTCACTGATGACATGCAGCCAAGTGAAATGCAGCCACGCCAACACCGTTCACGCTACTTTTTTGGCTGCCACGATTTTTACCGGCACGGACTTGTAGGAAGGCGTGCCGGAGCGCGAGTCGTAATTCTCAAGCGCAACCAGCGAGTTGCCCTCGGGGTAATACATGGCAACCGATCCGCGTGCAATTTCATAGGCGACTGCGGTGTATCCGCGCACGGCGCGCGGGTCGCTGCCGTTGGCCTCACTGGGCACGGTTTCCACGTCGATACGGTCGCCGTGCTGCAGGCCGCGGGACGCCAGATCGCTGGGGTTGATGAAGATCACATCGCGCCGACCAGTGATGCCGCGATAGCGGTCGTCCATGCCGTAGATCGTGGTGTTGTACTGATCGTGCGAGCGTATCGTGGTAAGCGTAAGCGCGTCCTTGACTTCGGGACCGTCCTCGTCAAGCCCTTTGCCGACCAGAAAATGGGCACGCTTGTCGGGCGTCGCCCAGATGCGTTCGCAGGCAGCGATATACAGCCGGAAACCGCCGGGCTGGCGCACGCGTTCGTTGAAATTATTGAAGATCGGAAACACGGCTTCGATGCCGTCGCGAATCAGATCGTAGTCGTCGACCATCGCCTGCCAGTCGACCTTCGTATTCGGTAGTGTCGCCATCGCCATCATCGCAACGATGGCCGGCTCGGACCTCAGCGACTGAGCTGCGGGCTTCAGCCGACCCTGCGAGGCGTGCACCATGGACATCGAATCCTCCACCGTCACCGACTGGAATCCGCCGGCCTGCAGATCCAGCTCGGTACGGCCAAGGCAGGGCAGGATGATCGACTCGCGTGCCAGGATCAGATGCGAGCGGTTGAGCTTGGTCGCGATATGGACGGCCATATCGAGCTTGGCCATCGCGGCGAACGTGGCCTCGGGATCGGACATCGCCACGGCCAGATTGCCGCCGAGGCAGATCAACACTTTGGACCGGCCGTCGCGTATCGCCTTGACCGCCTCCACCGCGTCATGACCGTGTGCGCTCGGCGGCGTAAAGCCGAAGCGCTTCTCGATGCCGTTGAGCAGATCGTCGTTGGGTTTTTCGGTGATGCCGACGGTGCGGTCACCCTGTACGTTGGAATGCCCGCGCAGCGGACAAATGCCGGCGCCCTCACGCCCGATATTGCCGCGCATCAGCAGCAGGTTGGCCATGTGATGCACGTTCTCAGTGCCATGCTTGTGCTGGGTCACACCCATGCCGTAGCAGATGATGACGCGCTTGGCGTTGACATAGACCGACGCCGCCGCTTCGATATCCGCGCGCGACAAGCCCGATTTGCGTTCGATCGTCTCCCACGTCGTGGCATTGAGATCGTTCGTCAGGGCGCCGAGGCCAACCGTATGCTGGGCGATGAATGCGTCGTCCAGCTTGCCCGGGCCGCCGGCCGCGCGGTCGGCCGCGTCGGCGGCCAGCACGTATTTCATCATGCCCTTGAGCACGGCCACGTCACCGCCGACCTTGACCTTGTAATACGTCGTGGCGAGCTTGGTGGCGTTACCGGTCAGCATCTCCGCGGGGCTCTGCGGCGAGACAAAGCGCTCCAGTCCGCGCTCGGGCAAGGGGTTGAACACGATAATCGGCGCGCCGCGCTGGGCGACTTCGCGCAGGGTGCCGAGCATGCGCGGATGGTTGGTGCCGGGGTTGTGACCGATCGAAAACAGCGCGTCGCAGTGATCAAAATCTTCCAGTGATACCGTGCCCTTGCCAACGCCGATCGACATCGGCAAGCCGACGCTGGTCGCTTCGTGACACATGTTGGAGCAGTCGGGGAAATTGTTGGTGCCGTACTCGCGCGCAAACAGCTGATAGAGGAATGCCGCTTCGTTCGACGCGCGGCCGGAGGTGTAGAACTCGGCCATGTTCGGATCGGGCAGGGCACGCAGGCCGGCACCGATGCGCTGCATGGCTTCGTCCCACGACACTTCGACGTACGTATCACTGGCTTTGTCGTATGCCAGCGGGTGGGTGAGGCGGCCTTCGTCTTCCAGCTGATGATCGTGCCAGCCCCACAGCTCGGTCACCGTGTGCTTGGCAAAAAATTCCGGCGTGGCGCGCTTCGATGTGGCTTCCCAGCTCACGGCCTTGGCGCCGTTCTCGCAGAACTCGAACGACGAGGTGTGCTTCGGATCTGGCCACGCGCAGCCGGGGCAGTCAAAGCCGTTCGGCTGGTTCATTCGCCGCATGGCCGACGTTTCGCGGATCGGCGCCATCTGTTTGCTTATGGCACCGGCCACCGCGCGCAGCGCGCCCCAGCCACCGGCTGCGCCGTCGTATTCGCCAACGCCGGGAACCTTTTTCTCACTCATGGGATGTCACCTTGATCGATGCCGAATGGGCCAATAGCGGAATGCTGCACTGCACATAATGTTACGCCATGCGCGAGAACGGTGTGACCGTTTGCCGCTCAGTCGAGGCGATTTGTCGCGAGCCGTGATCGTGTGTGCTTCAGGTCGGCCGGGGTGTCAACGTCGATCATGTTTTGCCCCGCAAACAACTCCACGCGTCCTGCCTCTCGCCCGAACAAGGACTGCGCCCCGCGGTCACCGGACCACTGCATCAATTCGGGGAAGCAATCCCGTGGAAAAAGAGCAGGAGGCCCAGCGACTTGGTTTTGCTCCGTCGCCAGGATGCGGTCGGGCTGTTGACGATGTCGATCCAGCATCTGGGTGTAGCAGGCGGTTTCCAGCAATGGCTGATCGGCCAGGCAGAGCAGGGCGCCGGTGGCGCGTGGAAATCGATCAACCACGTAGCGAATACCGGCCGCCAGCGAGCTGCCCATGCCTTCGGCCCAGCCGGCGTGGTGAACGAGGTCAACCGACAGGTCGGACAGCGCGGCGCTCACCTGTTCGGCATGGGCGCCAGTTACGACAACGAGTCTTGTACCGGTGGCCATGGCCGTGCGTGCAGCGCGATGCACCATGGTTTCGCCATCGATGTCGGCCAGCTGCTTGATGCCGCCGAAGCGCCGGCTTTCGCCGGCGGCCAGCAGCACGATCACCGGTGCACTGTCGATAAGTTCGGTCATCAGTGGATCGCGCCTTCGTTGTCGCGCAGCGGACCGCCGCTGCGGCCGTTGATCACCGCCATGATTTCGGCGGCGACGGCGAGGGCGATTTCCTCGGGCGTTTCCGAGCCGATATCCAGGCCGGCCGGCGCATGCAACCGAATGCCTTTGAGCTGCGCATCGCCGCGCATGCGCCCGACACGCTCGCGCGAACCCAGGGTGCCGAGATAGGCAACCGGCGCGTCGCGCAGCGCGGCAAGATATGCCATGTCGCGTTCGATATTGTGGGTCATCACTACGACGGAACTGTGCGCGTCGAGCGGTAGTGCGTCGCGAACCTTGTCCGGCGCGGCGCAGACGGCGTGCAGTCCAGCGGGCAGGTCGATCGCCGCAAGGCGCGCGGGATCGTGATCGACCAGCGTCGTCTGCCAACCCAGTGCGCTTGCAACAGGCAGCAGCGCGCGTGCGGCAGCGCTGTCGCCGATCACGATCAGCGCGTGCGGCGGTGCCACCGGCTCCACCAGCACGTCAACTTCGCCCTGCGTTCCGGGCAGGCGCAGGGCAACCGGGCGCGCCGCATCGTTCGAGGCGATGGTTTCAAAGATCGCTTTTATCAGCGCGTCATCGCCGATGCTGTCGTAGAGCACCTCGTCACCGCACCACAAGAGCCGCTGCGGCAGCACCACGTCGCTGTCAACGGCGAATACC
>CBAAAD010000186.1:0-6062 GCA_964658785.1 uncultured Methylobacterium sp. | reverse complement strand
GGATCCTGTGACGTTCAAGACTTTCGTGGACGACATCCTGCGCCGGCGCGTGTTCGACGGCGAAGCATTGAGCGCGCTGATGGAACCGCTGGGCCTGGGCTGGAAGGACCGCACCCGCCGTGAGCTGGCCCTGATGGAAGAGCTGACGCCGGTGCTGGAGCGACTGGCGCAAGGGCGTGAGATTGCGGGGTTGAGTGCGTATGCGCAGTAAAGGCAGCGGTGTGATGGGAAAGGCGCAAAAAGTGCAAAAAGCGTCGCCTAAGTTGCGGTTTCCGGGGTTTGAGGGGATGGCAACTGCTTTACCGCTCGCCACGGTTGCCGATTTGGTGAACGAAAGAATCAACGTCAATCAAATTGCTGTGAAGCAGTATGTAAGTACAGAGAACCTGCTGCCGGACTTTGGCGGCCTGAGCCAAGCAGTCAAACTGCCGTCTGTTTCATCAGTTACCAGCTTCCAGCCCAAAGACATCCTCATTTCGAACATTCGCCCGTATTTGAAGAAGGTCTGGCAATCTGACATGCAGGGTGGTGCATCGAACGACGTACTTGTTGTCCGCGCCAAAAAACATGTTGGTGCTGATTACTTAGCCGCAATACTGCGAAGCGATCTCTTTATCGATTACGTCATGCGTGGTGCCAAGCGCGTCAAGATGCCGCGTGGTGAGATTTCGATGACCCAGGAATTTCCGGTGCCTTGCCCTTGCCCCGGAGAACAGCAGAAAATCGCCGACTGCCTGTTCTCCCTCGATGCCTGCATCGGCGCGGAAATCCGCAAGCTCGACGCCCTCAAGGCCCGCAAGCAGGGTCTGATGCTGCAGCTGTTCCCCGCCGAAGGCCAGCGCCTGCCACGTCTGCGCTTATCTGGGTTTAAAGGGAAGTGGAAAGAAGCCAAGGCTGGTTCACTATTTTCAAGTCGCCTTGAAGCAGGCGAAGAAGGGCTGCCTATTTATGCCGTAACCATGAATGACGGCATGGTTTTGCGCGCTTCCATCGAACGCCGGGTGGAGGACATCGCTGAGGCAGGAGGAAACCGCAAAGTCCACAAAGGCGATATCGCCTACAACATGATGCGAATGTGGCAAGGCGCCTGTGGCATCGCGCCCGAGGACTGCTTGGTCAGCCCTGCCTATGTGGTTCTTACCCCCAAGGCTGGTGTGTGCTCCGACTTCTTCGGATATCTGCTAAAGCTGCCAAGCACCCTTCGGCAACTGACTTCGCACTCGCAAGGTCTGACGCTGGACAGACTTCGCCTGTACTACAAGGACTTTGCCACGATCACCATGCTGTGCCCTTCGCTTGGCGAGCAACAAAGGATCGCGGACTGCTTATCCTCCATTGATGTCCTCATCGGGATTCAATCCCGCAAGATCGTCGCGCTTCAGCAGCACAAGAAAGGCCTGATGCAGGGCCTGTTCCCCGCATTGGACGCCCGCGCCGCATGAACGCCGCACGCACCTTTGCCGATTTGCCAGCGCTGGCCACGCACCTGCGGACCGTGCTGGACGGCACCGACGCCGAGCCCGGCAAGCGCTTCGTGCTGCTCTACGCGCACAACGGTGTGGGCAAGACCCGGCTGTCGATGGCGTTCAAGGATGCAGGCAAGAAAACGATCACACGACCGTTTCGTGTTGGTGATCATGCTGGGCAGCCACTTGCGATTGCAGAGACCATAGGCGACACGCTCTACTTCAACGCCTATACCGAGGACCTGTTCGGCTGGAACAACGACCTGGTCAACGACAGTGACCGCAAGCTGGTGCTCAATGCGAACTCGCGCTTCTTTGCCGGCTTGGCCGAGATGGAGATGGACACCCGCATCCGCCCGTTGCTGCAGCGCTATGTGGATTTCGATTTCCAGATTGATACCGACGGCTGGGTGGTGCGTTTCTACCGGCAGGACAATCCCGAACAGCCGATCAAGATTTCCCGTGGCGAGGAGACGATGTTTCTCTGGTGCTTCTTCCTGGCCATCGTTGAATTGGCGATGGAAGGCGCCGAGGCCTACAAGTGGGTGAAGTACATCGTCATCGACGACCCTATTTCCTCGCTGGACGAGCACAACGCCATTACCGTCGGCAACCATCTGGCCCAGTTCCTGCGCCGCAAGGACCATGACATCAAGACGGTGATCTCCACCCATCACCCCTTGTTCTTCAATGTGCTGTGGAACGAGATCAAAAGCATTGACCAGAAGAAATTCATCCCTTGGCTGCTATCCAAAGATCGGGGTACGGGCGAATTCGCGCTGACCTATACGCGCGACACGCCGTTCTTCCATCATCTGGCCTTGTTGCAGGAGCTCTGTCACGCCCGGCAGTCGGGCCAGGTCTACACACATCACTTCAACGCGCTGCGCGGTCTGTTGGAAAAGGCGCAGATCTTCCACGGTCACGACAAGTTTTCGGTGTGCATCAAACAGGACGCCAACGACGATCCGGATGCCACCCTGTACGGACGGGTGGTGAACATCATGAGCCACGGCAACTACTCGTTCTACGACCCGGTAGAGATGCTTCAGGAGAACAAGGAGCACTTCGAAAAAGTGCTCGACGATTTCCTCGCCTTTTATCCCTTCAACAGGACGGAGCTCGCCGGCGATGGTGAGCTGGTCCGGGAGCCAACTACCGAGGAATCCTCGGTGGTTCAAATCGATGCGGGCCCCGCTGTGCAGGAAGGGCCGGCCCGATGAACAAGCGCATCATCATCATCGCCGGTCCGAACGGTGCAGGAAAAACCACGTTTGCCCGCTCCTTTCTGCCAGAAGAGGCGCAACTTCCGCGATTCATCAACGCCGACCTGATCGCGGCGGGGCTTTCGCCCTTCGCGCCGGAGGCGGCCGCCATCAAGGCCGGTCGATTGATGCTGGGGGAAATCTCGGCGTGCGTACAGCGTGGCGAGAGCTTTGCCTTCGAGACGACATTGTCCGGGCTGGGATATTGCCGGCACATCGATCTGTGGCGATCGCAGGGCTATCACGTCAGCCTGTACTTTCTCGCGTTGCCGAATGCCGAGGCTGCCATCGCTCGCGTGGCCGAGCGCGTACGGCAGGGCGGACATGACATACCCGAATCCGTCATCCGACGCCGCTTCGCCGCTGGCCTGCAGAATTTCAACCAGCACTATAAAGAACGGGTGGATGTCTGGGCGTTGTACGACAATGCCGGTCCTGAGCCGATGCTGCTGGAATGGAGAGAGAACACATGAAAGCCCAAGACCTCACCGAGGCAAAGAACGCCGAATTGCGCGATTCGCTGAAGGCCTTGCAGCGGGCAGGTGTGCTCGCACGCAAGACTGCCATGCAGACTGATACCGGGGTCGTGGTCGTGAAGGATGGAAAGTTGCTCAGAATTTCCGCTGATCAGTTGCGACGCGAAGCGAAGAGCGCCAAGACCACATGACCCACGACGAAAAGCACCAGCTCGGCAGGCTGCTTTGGAGCATTGCCGACACGCTTCGCGGCAGCATGGATGCGGATGACTTCCGCGACTACATGCTGGCCTTCCTGTTCTTGCGTTACCTCTCAGACAACTACGAGGCCGCCGCCAGAAAGGAATTGGGCCCGGACTACCCCAAGGAGATCGACCGTTCGGTCTCCACGCCGCTGCAACGATGGTACGAAAGCAATCAGGACGATGTGCCCGATTTCGAGAAGCAGATGCGCCGCAAGGTGCACTACGTGATCGAACCGAAGTACCTGTGGGGCAATATCGCGGAAATGGCGCGTACGCAGGACGAGCATCTGCTGCGCATCCTGCAGGAGGGCTTCGATTACATTGAGGAAAAGTCTTTCGAGAGCACCTTCCAAGGGTTGTTTTCAGAGATCAACCTGACCTCGGAAAAATTGGGTAAGACTTACAGGGCGCGCAACGACCAGCTGATCAAGATCGTCGGCGAAATCGCCAGGGGTCTGGCCAGATTTTCCACCGACAGCGACACCCTTGGCGATGCTTACGAGTATCTGATCGGACAGTTCGCCGCCGGTTCCGGCAAGAAGGCCGGCGAATTCTATACGCCGCAGCCGATGTCGGACATTCTCTCGCGTATCGTTGTTCTGGATGGCCAAAACCCGGCTGCCGGTCCGCGCGCGCATCTGGATCAGGTGCTGGACTTTGCCTGCGGTTCGGGCTCGCTGCTGCTCAACGTGCGCAGGCATGCCGGGCAGCACAGTATCGGCAAGCTGGTCGGGCAAGAGAAAAACGTTACCACTTACAACCTCGCGCGCATGAACATGCTGCTGCACGGGGTGAAAGATTCGGAGTTCGAGATTTACCACGGCGATACCCTGCTCAATCAGTGGGACTGGCTGCGCGAATCCAACCCCGCGCGGATGCCGCGCTTCGATGCGGTAGTGGCCAATCCGCCCTTCAGCTATCGCTGGGAACCGAACGAGGCGTTGGGCGAAGACATGCGCTTTCGCAGTCACGGGCTGGCGCCCAAGTCCGCGGCGGATTTTGCTTTCCTGCTACACGGTTTCCACTACCTCAAGGACGATGGCGTAATGGCCATCATCCTGCCGCACGGCGTACTGTTCCGCGGCGGCGCGGAAGCGCGCATCCGCCGCAAGCTGCTGGAGGACGGGCACATCGATACGGTGATCGGTTTGCCCGCGAACCTGTTTTTCTCCACGGGCATTCCCGTCTGCATCCTGGTGCTGAAAAAGTGCAAGCAGCCCGACGATGTGCTGTTCATCAACGCTGCCGAGCACTTCGAAAAGGGCAAGCGTCAGAATCGCCTGCTGCCCGAACACATCGACAAAATTGTGGATACGTATCGGGAGCGCTCAGAACAATCGCGCTATGCCCGTCGAGTGGACATGGCAGAAATCGAGCAGAACGATTTCAACCTCAATATCTCCCGCTATGTCAGCACCGCACAGGCCGAAGAAGAGATCGATCTTTTTGCCGTGCACGAAGACTTGGAGAAGATCGAGCGGGAGCTGACGGAGGCAAAGCAGCGCCATAACGCGTTCCTCAAGGAACTGGGGCTGCCGCTTTTACCCTGAACATGGGTTTTGGAAACAGGGCAATCGTCGCTCGCTCTTGATGAGCTTGCGGCGCTAGTAGAACAACGCAGCCGGTGCCGACGGCGGAGGCGATCCGGCATCGTCGCGCGCGATGCCGCTGGCTTGCGGTGTGTTGATTTTCGGTAGCAGGTTGTCGAGCTTGCCGCTCATGCGCAGCTGGTCGACGCTGGACATCGCCTGATCGATGCGCTGCTCGTCGCCGGCTTCGGCCGGCGGCGGCGCGCCGGGCGCCTTGGTCAGCGACGCGAGCTGTGGGCCGACCAGGGTGGTCAAGGCGAAGTAAGGATCATCGTGGATGCCGGCCTGCTCCAGCAGCTTGCCGGGCAGCAGCCAGGCGGCGGTGTCGGTGCTGATGGGTTTGCCGTGCAGATTGTGCGGGTCGACCATCAGCCACGTGCCGGCCTGGCTCAGCATGTTCTGGCCGTCGACGAAGCCGGTGGTGCGGTAGCTGTCGGTCAAACCGGGCAGATGGTCGCCGTAGAACAGCACCAGGCTCGGACGATTGCGCTTGGCCAGCCAGGTGACCAGCCGGCCCAGCTCGGCGTCGGCGTGGCGCAGGTGATAGATGTAATTCTGCAGCTCGCGCTTGTCGATATCGGCCAGGCCGTTGGGCACGGGAATGGCGTCGCGTTCGTCGGCGTGCGCGGGCTCGACGTCGTACGGGCCGTGCGCCTCGATGCTGATGGCGAAGATGAACTGCGGCGGCCCGCTGTCCTTCATCTGCGCCATGATCTCGTCGGTCATCGCAGTGTCGGCCATGTATTTGCCGTCGTTTGCCGCGCTGGAAGGAAACGACGACTGCGACACGAAGCGATGGAAACCCAGCGCCTTGAAGGCGGTGCTGCGGTTCCAGAAGGTTGGATCGTTGCCGTGCAGCGCCATGGTGTCGTAGCCGTGGCTGTTGAGCGTGCGCACCAGGCTGGGCACCGATTTCTTGTTCATCTGCAAATACGGAAACTGCAGGTTGTCGAAATAGCGCAGCGACAGGCCGGTCAGCACTTCGAACTCGGTGCGGATGGTACCGCCGCCAAAGGTCGGC
>CBAAAD010000185.1:0-6066 GCA_964658785.1 uncultured Methylobacterium sp. | reverse complement strand
TCCAACGCCAACACCAACGCCCTCAACCCCTCGTGATAATGCGTCTGCAGCGATTCGCTGGCGCTGGCTTCGCCGTCGCCCAGCGGCTCGAACTCGCATGACCACATCACGGTGCTGCCGCCGTCGCTGTCGGCGACGTGCAGGGTGGCGCGGCAGTTGTTGACGGGGACCTTGCCATCGACGACCACGTAGACGTAGCGGCGCATCGCGTCGCTGCGTGCCTCCAGCCGTTCGACCGCGCGGCTGCCGTCGGCGTAGTGGACGGTGCGGATGCGTCCTTCCCATGAGAGGTCGACGCCGCTGACCTGCGGATGCCAGCGATGCAGGCCGCCGAAGTCGCCAATCATGGCCCACACGAGGTCGGCCGGGTTGGCCAGATGTTGCACGACCCGTACCTCCGTCATATCCCTTCCTCCAACGAATCACCCTTTCTGAGCATCAGGCTTGCTGATCATCGAGCGTGGCAATCAGGCTTGCGGTCGACCATTCCCATCTGCCGAAGGCATTCGGAAACGGGCTCACCGCAGGAAGATCACCGATAAGTCACGCAAGAGCCGAGCCAAGGGTGCGTGTCGCTGCAATCCTTGGCGCACAGCCATTGGCGACGATGGCGCACCCGGGCACTGTCGCTGTTCTGGCACAAGCACTGGTGACAGTCCGTGCCAAATGTTGCGCTGCAGTTTGCTTACGGCCCAAAGCGGGACCATTCTTCGATCATATCGATCCAAACGACAACATCATGGGGCTGGCCGCGTGGCAAAAGGACACGGCTGTCCGACGTCGAGGGAGCCAGGAATGAATCGCACTATGCAGGTTTCGCACGCGGCATCGCATGTCGACGGGATGCTGCTGGAACGACTGGGCAGCATCGATGTAGCGCCGCATGTGACCAAATCCTGGCAGCGCTGCGTGGAGGATTTCGGCACCGCACCCGACGCCATTCGCGCCACGCCGGTACTTAACGCCCACGCCGTGCGCGAGCGGCAGCAGCAGTTCGGCGAACTGCTGAACGTGGCCAAAGCGGAGATGGAAAGTCTGTACGAAATGATCGCCGGCTCCGGCTACGCGGTGATCCTCAGCGATACCGATAGCGTAATCCTCGGCGCCATCACCGACCCGACGCTCACGCGCGAATTCCGCGATGCGGGTCTGCGCATCGGCGCGATCTGGAGCGAGCAGTACGAGGGCACCAACGGACTGGGCACCTGTCTGGCCGAAGGTGTGCCGGTTACCGTGTATCGCGACGAACATTTTCGGCGCTTCAATATCGGCCTGTCGTGCTCCGGTGCGCCGGTTCTCGACGCCCAGGGCAAGGTGCTGGGCGTGCTCGATGCATCGACGGTCAATGCGGGCGATACGCGGCTGATTCAGCGCCACACGATGGCGCTGGTGAACATGTCGGCCAACCTTATTTCGCGCTGCCGCTTCATGCGCGAGTGCGCCACCACCTGGGTGCTGCGTTTTCACAGCCGCCCGGAATTTGTCGGCCTGTTGCACGAGGCGTTGCTGGCGGTGAGCAGCGACGGCATGGTGCGTGCGGTGAACGACAGCGCCATGGCGCAGCTGGGCATGTCGCGCGCGCAGCTGGTCGGCAAGCCGCTGACGTCGATCTTCCCGTTCGATTTCGACACCGTGCAGCGCCGCGCCGCCACGGATGCGTCGCTGCTCTGGCCGGTGCGCGACGTGGCCTACGGGCGCCGTTTTTTTGCACGTGTACGCATGCCGATAACGCAGTCTTCGGCAGCATCCGTATCGCGTACACCAAAGAAGGAAACCAGCGGCGTGCAGGCGACCACCCGGCAACACGTGGTGGCCGATGCGCGCATGCAGCACAACATCCACTGTGGACGTCATCTGTTCGGCCGCAAGGTGCCGCTGCTGCTGCAGGGCGCGACCGGCACCGGCAAGGAGGCGTTTTCCAAATCGCTGCACCTGGCCAGCGCCTGGGCTGACAAGCCATTCGTGGCGGTGAACTGCGCGGCGATTCCCGAGGCGCTGATCGAGAGCGAGCTGTTCGGCTACACCCGTGGCGCGTTCACCGACGCCGCGCGCGAAGGACACCTGGGCAAGATTCGCCAGTCCAGCGGCGGCACGCTCTTTCTCGATGAAATAGGCGACATGCCGCTGCACATGCAGACGCGGCTGCTGCGCGTGCTGGAGGAGCACGAAGTGGTGCCGCTGGGCGGCGAGCAGGCGGTGCCGGTGGATCTGCACATCATCAGCGCGACCCATCACGACCTGCTGCAGATGGTGCAGGACGGCGAGTTTCGCGAAGACCTCTACTACCGCCTCAACGGCATCACCCTGCAGCTGCCCACGCTGCGCGAGCGCACCGACAAGCGCGAACTGATCACGGCGCTGCTGGCCGATGACGACAGCGACGAGCCGATCCCGTCGATTGAAGGCGACGCCATGCAGCGACTGCTGGACTACCACTGGCCCGGCAATATTCGCCAGCTTCGCAACACCCTGCGCACCGCTGCGGCGCTGTGCAGCGACGGCATGATCCGGGTTGGCAACCTGCCGCACGAAATCACCGAAGGCAGCACCTCGACGGCTGCCAGCTATGCGAGCAAGGACGCTACAGCGCCGCTGCAATCGGCCGAGCGCGATACGCTGCTGCGCGAGCTCGAACGGCTGCACTGGAACATCAGCCGCGCGGCCAGCGCGCTGGGCGTCAGCCGCAATACGCTCTACCGCAAGATGCGCAAGCACGATATCGCCCTGCCCGGCTGATCAGAAAGTCACGCGCACGCCGCCGTAAACCGCGGTCGGTGCCGCCGGGCTGTAGAAACGGTTGTCGACACCAGGGCCATTGCTGACGCCGTCGGCCGGCACACCCGGGGCGCCCACGCCCGTCGGATCGCTGTAGATGCCGTAGGTGGCATATTTGGCGTTGAACACGTTGTCGACGGAACCGAACAGCTCCACGTTTTTGGCGACCCGATAACTCGCGTGCAGGTTCACCACGTGATACCCCGGCATCGGCTTGTTCTGGTTCGACTCATCGCCGAAGTAGTACGCGCTGCTGACGACAATGACCTGCGCACCGAGCTTCCACTGCGGCGTGACGCTATAGTCCACGCCGGCCTTGACCCGATTCTTTGCAATGCCCGGCAGGCGGTTGCCTGGACGCACCTCGATATTGCCGTTCGCGTCCTGAAACGGATTGGACGGCGACGGCAGCTGCAGCGCGGACTGGAACGTGGCGTCGACATAGCTGTAGCTGAAGTAGGTCGACCACTTGTCGGTGGTGTAGTTGAAGCCGGCTTCGATGCCTTCGCGCCGGGTCGAGCCGATGTTCTGATAAAAGCCGCTGCTAACCGAAGTGGAAATGCCGTAGATGTCGTCGAACGAGTTGGTGCGGAACGCACCGAGGTTCCACGTGACAGCGCCGCCAGAAAAAGCCTCTGGAATGTTTCCGCGCAAACCGAACTCGGCCGTGTGCGCCACCACCTGCCGCAGGTTCGGCGGATCGCCCGCCAGGCTCGATGGCAGCAGACAGGGCTTCAACGGGTCCGAACATTCGATTTCGCTGGCTGTCGGGGTGCGGGTATTGGTGGCGATGCCGGCATAGGCGGTGAGCGTTGGCGAAATTTTGTACGTGCCGCCAAAAGCCGGGTTGAAGTGACTGAAGCGATTGGTGCCGTTGAGGCTGGTGCCGCGCTGATCCTGCAGATCGATGTGCGCCACGTCGTAGCGGCCGCTCGCGCTGAGCGAGAGGTCGGGCGTCACATTGAAGGTATCGGTGATATAGCCGCCGACGTCGCGATTGTTGGCCGCGAGAATCACCGGCACCGCATTGAACGCCGTGCCCTCCGGCGTATCGACATAGAGGCTGGACGGCAGCACCCGCAGCTGCGCATCGACCACGCCGATCTGCGCACCGGAATAGAAATTCGTGTGCGCAGCGTCGAAGGTCGCACCGGCGGTGAACTGATTGTCGTGCCCGAAAATCGACTGACCATTGCTGATCTGCAGCGTGGCGCCGTGGCTGTAGGAGTTGATGGTTTCGAAGTCGTTTTCGCCGATCGGCACTGCGCCGCCTTGCGAAATATCCGGCAGATTCTGGCCCGCCGCATTGCTCAGCGGCGTCACGCCGTCGGACTGGCACAGCGAGCCTGAAAAGGCCGCATCGGTGCAGGCGGTATAACCGGTGCCGTTGCCGTTGGAAACCCGCTGCGAAAACTGTCGGTAGTACAGCACGCCCTGCACGGACCAGTTATCGGTCGCCTTGTAAGTGCCGTTCAAGGTGACGAAATTGAGCTCGTTGTCGTTGGCCTGCGGCCCGGTAAACACCAGCCGTCGACTGACAGCCAGCTCTTGCGCCGGCGCCGAGCCCTGGCCGTCCAGATGGTTTTGCGCATGCGTATAGCTGAGGTCCAGCGAGAGCTTGTCCGCGCGCATGCTGAGGTCGGTATAGAACTGGCGCAGCGCGTCGGATGAAAAGTCGCGCCATCCATCCGAATTCAGCGTTTTGGCCGCCGCGTAGATGCCGAACGTCCCGTTGTTGGCGCCGTACTGCGCGCCCGCGGAGCGCTGGCCGAACGAGCCCCCGGAAAGCTCCAGCTCACCGTCGGTGCTGTTGAAACCATTTTTCATGTCGACCGAGATCGCACCACCGAGCGCATTTAATCCGTAGACCGGATTTGAACTGACGATCTGCACGCGGTTGATCGCCATGTCGGGGAACAGATCCCAGTTGACCGTATCGCCGAACGCCTCGTTGATGCGCACACCGTTCTGATACACCGCCAACCCCTGCGGCGTGCCCAGCACGGCCGATGCCTCGAAGCCGCGATAGAGGATGTCCGGCTGGTAAGGATCGTTGAGATTGTCGTTGATGCTGACGCTGCCGAGCTGCGAATTCAGCGCCTGGGTCAGGCTGGCCGCACCGTTGCGCGTGAGGTCGGCGGCCGACAGGCTCTGCACGTTGCCGGGCACCTTGTCGGCATCCAGCGCCGCGCCGCCCGGTACGGCGGTAGCCTCAACAAGGATGGTGGCCAGCTGCCTGGCATTGATCGGCGCCTTTGGATTGGAGCTCTGCGGCGCCGCTGCACCAGCGGTTGTTTCGCTGCTGCTCGGCGCCTCTTGCGCTTGTGCGAAGCCGGCGCCAGTCAATGCCAAAAAGACCAGCGCGCGCGGCAACGCCTGCAGGCGACCAGGTGCATTCATCGCGGCATGGCTATTCGTGACAACATGACCCATCGTATCTGGTGCCCCAAGCTTGTCGGTTTGACGGTCAACGCAGGTGTCTTGCGTGATGCAACGGCGTGTAAATGCCTTCGGCAAAACTAAAGCAGCGCAAGCCTTTTTGACTACGGGAAGAACTCCCGAATGCCGAACCGCTACCATGCGCCGAGTCCCTGACAGCGAGCGACCACCGCATGCGTCTATCGCGATTTCTGATGCTGCGCATCGCGGCTGTTTCGCTCGCCATGATGGCGTGTGCGCTGCTGCTGGCGCTGTGGCAGGCTCGGCTGAACATCGCGCGCGAAGAGCGTGGCGCTACCGAAACGGCGCGCCTGTTCGACGAGCTTGATGGCCTGGAAAGCGGACCGGCCAGAGATATTCCGACGCACCTCGGCGCGCTGCGCCAGATCAGCGCGCAAGGCCGATTGCGGCATCTGCAGCTGCGCCTGCAGGATGACCAGAACCACGATCTGCTGCCGCTGCTGCCGGAAACATCCACGGCGCTGCAGCGCGCCTACGCCTGGCTGCTGCCGCCCGCCTATGGCGGCGTCAAGCCCACCACGCCGCAGTGGAACCTGCAGCGCGCCGATGGCCAGCGCTATCACGTGACGCTGCTGCTCGATCCGGGCAGCGAGCGCAGCGAATCGCTGACCGACATCGCCGGCCTGCTCGGCCTCCTGCTCGGCTACGGCGCGCTGACCCTGCTGGCGGTGTACGTGGCGCTGCGGCTGGCGCTGCGGCCGATGCGCAAGATCCTCTACGCCATCGGACAGTACCAGCGCGATCGCTACGACTATCGGCTGCCACCGCTGCGCCTGCTGGAGCTGCACACGATTGCGCAGGCGCTCAACCACATGGCGCAGACGCTCGCCG
>CBAAAD010000184.1:0-6088 GCA_964658785.1 uncultured Methylobacterium sp. | reverse complement strand
ATCGTCTGGGCAGTCGCAGGTTTCCTGCTTTTTGCGCTGATCGCCAACGGCAGCGCGGTGTTCGCGTGCATGGCGCTCGGCGCGCTGCTGGGTTTGCTGTGGGCGCGGCTGTCGCGCGTGAGCCGCGACCTTGAGAGCACGCGGCGGCAGCTCGACGAGCTGATCGCACATCGCGTTGCCGGGTCGCCGCCGCTCGCCTCGCCAAAAATCGTCGGTGCGCCGCCGCTGCCGGCGTCGCCCTCAAGCGACATCGATCGCGCTGATATTGCAGCGCTGGATAACGCGTTTCGTTCAGCGCCGGTTGCCGCAGGCCCCGCGCCTGCGTCAGCGACGACGCCCGCGCGCCCGCCTGTCGTGATGCCGCCATTCGAGCCCTCGGCGCCCGACTTTATCGAACGGACGGCGGCGCGCATCAGGGGCTGGTTCACCGAAGGCAATGTGCCGGTGAAGATCGGCATGCTGGTGCTTTTCGCCGGTGTGGCGGCGCTGTTGAAATACGCCTCCGACAACGGCCTGCTGCGCCTGCCGATTGGTCTGCGCGTGACGTTTGTCGCGCTGACTGCGATAGCCGCACTGGCCTTTGGCTGGCGTCAGCGCGACGTGCGTCGCGGGTTTGCGCTGTCGCTGCAGGGCGGCGCGATCGGTGTGCTGCTGATCACCGTGTTTGCCTCGTTTCGCCTCTATGGCCTGCTGCCGCCGGTGGCCGCGTTCGGACTGCTGATCGTGCTGGTGGCGGGCATCGGCATGCTGGCGGTTTTGCAGGATGCGCTGGCGCTGGCCGTGCTCGGCCTGGTCGCCGGTTTTGCCGCGCCAATTCTGGTGTCGACCGGTAACGGCAGTCAGGTCGCGCTTTTCTCCTACTACGCGCTGTTGAATCTGGCGATTCTCGGCATCGCGTGGAAGCGATCGTGGCGGGTGCTGAATCTGCTTGGCTTTGTGGCGACCTTCGGCATCGGCACGGCGTGGGGCGTACTGAAATATGAGCCGGCGCTGTTTGCGGGCACCGAGCCGTTTCTCATACTCAACTTCTTTTTCTATCTGGCGATTCCGCTGCTGTATTTGCTGCGCGGGTCGGCGGAGCGAAGCCGTCGCATCATCGATGGCTGCCTGCTTTTCGGCAATCCGCTGATCAGCCTTTTGCTGCAGGGTGCCTTGCTGCATTGGCAGGGCAAGCCGCTGGCCATCTCGGCACTGGCGGCGGCGGGTATCTATCTGGCCATCGCGTGGCGCATCCGCGATCGCGACGGACTTGGTGTGTTGCGCGATGCCTGGGCGGTGCTGGCCATTGCATTGGCGACGCTGGCGGTGCCGCTGGCCCTTAGCGCGAGTCTTACCAGCAGCGTGTTTGCGCTGGAAGGTGCGGGGCTGATCTGGCTGGGCCTGCGCCAGCAGCGCTGGCTGTCGCGCTGGGGTGGTATCGCGCTGCAGCTGTTTGCGGCTATCGCGCTGGTGATCAGTCTTCTGGACAGCACGTTGGCCGACTTTGCGCCCTGGACCGATCGCGATTTTATCGGCTTGCTGCTGCTGGCCGCGGGAGCATTTGCCAGCAGCGGTTTTTATGCGCGCCTTGGCAGTGGCGCTGTGCAGAAGCTTGCATCGATCCTGCTGTACGCCTATGGCCTTTGCTGCTGGCTGGGCGCCAACAGCGTCGAGATCCATCGCTATTTTTCGGGCCACGACGACGCGGCCGCCACGACGCTGCTGTTTGCGTTCACCGCCTGGATCACCGCCGAGGTGGCGCGGCGAGTCACGCAACATGGGTTGGGCCGTGCCCTGACGTTTACTTCGCCGCTGATGTTTCTGCTGATGCTGCCGCTGCAGTTTTTCTGGTGGCCACGCAACCTGCTGGCCGTGCTGGTCGGTGGGGCGATCGGCTGGCGCACGCTGCAGTGCCTGCGCGATCGGCCGCTGGAAGGAACGCTGGCACAGTGGCTATGGCTGTGGCGTTGGCTGCTGTTGGTGGTTTTTGCGGTGCACATATGGCTGGGGCCGCGGCTGCAGTTGTCCGACAGCTGGGTGCTGCTGATAAGCGTGGTGCCGATGACGGCGGTGCTCTGGTTGAGCCTGAGCAGGCCGCTGTGGATCGCGCAGCCGCTGCCGGAACACTGGGCGCGGTTGCGTGCACCGCTGCAGTATTCGTTGCTGCTTGCGCTCGGCTTTCTCTGGATCGGCGCGCTGTTCATGGATGGCAACGCGCTGCCGCTGCGCTACGTGCCCATACTCAACCCAATCGACCTGATGCTGCTGCTCGTGCTTTTCTGCGCCGCGCGCTGGTCTGGCCAGGGCGCCACGCCGCAGGCGATCCGGCAGCAAAGGGCGATGGTGCTGGGTCTGCTTTTCATGGCGTTGGCCACCAGCGCCACGCTGCGCGCCGTGCATCAACTCGCTGGCGTGCCGTGGGACGATGCGCTTGGCCACTCCAGCCTGGCGCAGATGTCGCTCACCGTGGTGTGGAGCGCGCTTGGCCTGCTGGCCTGGGTCTGGGGCTCGCGCCGGGGCCAGCGCGGCGTGTGGCTGGCAGGCGCGGTGACCATGGCGGTGGTGCTGGCCAAGTTGCTGCTGATCGATCGCGGCCATCTGGGCAACCTGTTCGGCATCGGCTCGTTCATTGCGTATGGCGTGCTGTGCACTGTGATTGGTTATCTCGCGCCGGCACCGCCGAAGCGCGTCGAGGCCGAGCCCGCGGAGGCCGCCGATGCGTCGTGAGATTTGGCCGATTCGGCGCGGCTTGCTCGCTGCCGTGCTGTTGCTGCTGTCCGGTTACGCCGCGGCGCTCAGCACTTCCGATTACGCCTATCGCTTCGCGCTGAACACCCACGGCGCCAGCGCGGCATGGCGGGTCGAGCTGACGCCGGCGGTGTATGCGATTTCCAATCGCGCGGCCGACTTGCACGACATCGTCGTGGTCAACGCGCAGGGGCACGAGGTGCCGTTTGCACCGCTGCCCCCTGCGGCACTTCCATCGCATGCGTACACCCTGAGCACGCATCTGCTGCCGCTGCCCGACGACAGCGCAAACGTGGTGGGCAACGTGCGCGTGCAGCGCAGCGCCAATGGCGACATCGTGATCGGGCAGTCCAATACGGGCGTCGCGATACGGCCCAGCCAGTGGCTGCTCGATGCGCGCCGTTCGGTGAGTCTGGACAGCATCGAGATCGATCCGTCTGCATTCACGCAGGACTTGCGCATTCGACTCGCCGTGGATGCCAGCAACGATCTGCAGCAATGGCAAACGCGCAGCGAGGACAATGCCATTGTCAGCGTCAGGCGCGGCGGCGATGCGGTCGAGCAGCGCAAGATCCGCGTCGGCGGCGCGCCGGCGCGCTACTACCGGCTGCGCCTGATCGACGGCGACAGCCCGTGGGACAGCCAGCAGACGCCGGCGGTGCTGTTGAGTGGAAGCTTTGCCGATGCGTCGGACGATCGTGCGAAGTCACGCCAGTGGCTGACCGTGCCGTCGTCACCGGCTGCCGCTTCGGCACACGGTGCTACCGACTATGACTTTATTCTGCCGGCCGCCTTGCCGATCGACGCCGCGCGCGTCACTCTCGCCGACGCTAACACCGCCGCTCGCTTCGTTTTGCTCGATCACGACGGCAGCTACGACGTGCCGCTCACCACCGTGCTTGCGGTGCAACTCGGCGGCAACCAAGCGATTGACGGGGACGCCGTATTCGACCCTGTGCGGGTGCAGCGACTTCACCTGCATACCGATACGCCGTTGTCGCAGCCGCCGACACTCGCCGTGGGCTGGCACGCCGACGCGTTCGTTTTTCTGGCCGAGGGTGCAGCGCCATACAGCCTGCTGGTCGGCAGCCATGCGGCGCGGCGCGGCGTTTATCCGGTCGATGCGGCGCTGGCGCGCATGCGTGCGGCCGGCTCGGCTATGGACTGGCAGCCGCCGCTGGCGACGCTCGGCGCGCGCAGCGATGCCGGCGGTGCGGCCGCATTGCAGCCACCCGCGCCACCCTACGACTGGAGCAAGATGCTGCTGTGGCTGGTGCTGGTCGGCGGCGCGCTGCTCGTGGCGTGGATGGCGTTGAGCTTGCTTGAACAATCCAGGCGCGATAATGACCGATCCTGATCGACGTCTCCTCGGACGTTCCCGCTGATCGCCACGGTCGCTGTCGCCATGCCTCTTTCTTCTTCATCGGGCCTGTTCCCCGAATCCGACGCGCTCAAGCCGCTGGCCGAGCGCATGCGTCCGCGCAGTCTCGACGAGATTGTCGGCCAGCAGCGCCTCGTCGCGGCCGACAAGGCGCTGCGCCGCGCGCTGGAGGCTGGCAAGGTGCATTCCATGGTGCTGTGGGGTCCTCCCGGCTGCGGCAAGACCACGCTCGCGCTGCTGGTGGCGCGCTATGCGGACGCGGATTTCCGCGCGATTTCCGCCGTGCTCTCCGGCCTGCCGGACGTGCGCAAGGCGCTGGCCGAAGCCGAGGTGAACTTTGCCCAGGGCCGGCAGACCGTGCTGTTTGTCGACGAGGTGCACCGCTTCAACAAGACCCAGCAGGACGCCTTTCTGCCGCACATCGAAAAGGGCGTGATCATTTTTATCGGCGCCACCACCGAAAACCCGTCGTTCGAACTGAACTCCGCGCTGCTGTCGCGCTGCCGCGTGCACGTGCTGGAGCCGATTTCGAAAGACGACATCGTCGCCGCGCTGAAGCGCGCGCTGCTCGACACCGAGCGCGGCCTGGGCGATCAACACCTGCAGGTGGCCGACAGTTCGCTCGATTCGATCGCACAGGCTGCCGACGGCGACGCGCGCCGCGCGCTGACCCTGCTGGAAATCGCCGCCGAGCTGGCAGAAGAAGGAAAAATCGACGACGTCACCCTCAGCCAGGTGCTGGCCGACCGCACGCGGCGCTTCGACAAGCAGGGCGAGCAGTTCTACGACCAGATCTCCGCGCTGCACAAATCCGTGCGCTCGTCCGACCCCGACGCGGCGGTGTACTGGCTGTGCCGCATGCTCGACGGCGGCGTCGATCCGCTCTACCTGGCCCGCCGCATGACCCGCATGGCGGTCGAGGACGTGGGCCTGGCCGAGCCGCGCGCCTGGCGCATGGCGCTGGACGCGTGGGACACCTACGAACGCCTCGGCAGCCCCGAGGGCGAGCTGGGGCTGGCGCAGCTGGCCATCTGGCTGGCCATCGCGCCCAAGAGCAACGCCGCCTACATGGCCTACAACAAGGCGCGCGCTGCGATCAAAGAGCAGGGCACGCTCGAAGTACCCATGCACCTGCGCAATGCACCGACCAAGCTGATGAAAGGCCTGGGCTACGGCAAAGGCTACCAGTACGACCACGACGCCGAAGGCGGCATCGCATTGGATCAGCAGTGCCTGCCCGACGAGCTGGCTGGCAGCGTGTTCTACGAGCCGGTCGAACGCGGGCTGGAGCTGCAGCTGCGCGAAAAGCTGCTGGCCCTGCGTGCTGCGCGGGCGCAGGCGCGCGGCAAGTAGCCGCGCCGCCCGAACGATCGTCATTGCGGGCATTGCCGCCCGGCGGCGATAATTCGCGGTTCAAGCCTCACTCTGGACTCGATCATGCTGGATCCCGCACTGCTGCGTTCGCGCCTCGCCGAAACCGCCGCACGCCTGAAGGAAACGCGCGGTTACTCGCTCGACGTGGCCGAGATCGAGGCGCTGGAGAACAGCCGCAAGCAGCTGTCCACCGAAACGCAGGATCTGCAGAACCTGCGCAACACCCGCTCCAAGGCGATCGGTCAGGCCAAGGGCAAGGGCGAAGACGTCGCGCCGCTGATGGCCGAGGTCGCCGGCATCGGCGACAAGCTCAAGGCGAACGAGCAGGCGCTGGCCGAAGTGCAGGCCAAGCTGTCCGAGATTTCGCTGGTCATTCCCAATATTCCGCACGGGTCCGTACCCATCGGCAAGGACGAGAGCGACAACCTCGAAGTCAGCCGCTGGGGCACGCCGGCGACGTTCGATTTCGCCGTGAAGGATCACGTCGAACTCGGCGAAAAGCACGGCTGGCTCGATGGCGACGCCGGCGCCAAACTGTCCGGCGCGCGCTTCACCGTGCTGCGCGGTCAGCTGGCGCGCCTGCACCGTGCGCTTGGCCAGTTCATG
>CBAAAD010000183.1:0-6125 GCA_964658785.1 uncultured Methylobacterium sp. | reverse complement strand
CGGCGCGATCTGTCGATTGCGCCGGACGCGCGCACCGGTTTTGAGATGGCGATGCTGCGCATGCTGGCGTTTCGGCCGGACGATGGCGGTACGCCGGCAGCGCGTGCCGAGCGGCCTGCGGCAGCGGCGCCATCATCGGCTGTTGCGCCCCAGCGTGCTGCTGCGTCCGCGCCGCCGACGCGATCAGCCGCAGTCACACAGCAGCAGGCAGAAGTCAGGTCGGCGCCGTCGGTAGCGCGCGCGGAGCCCGCGCTGGCGCCAGCGCCAGCGCCCGTCGCCGCCGCACCCATCGCCACCGATAGCCAGGGCCTGCCGCATTGGGACAGCCTGATCGAGCGCGCCAACCTGCGCGGCCCGTTCGGCCTGCTGGCGCAGAACGCGCTGCTGCGTGAGCGCGACGGCAACACGCTGGTACTTGCCCTGCAGCCGGCGCATATGAGCCTGGCGGTGGAGCCAATGGTCAGCCAGATGGAGGAGCGCATTGGCCAGGCGCTCGGTGAACGCATTCGTTTGCGTTTTGTCAGCATCAGCGCGGACGTCATCGCAGAGACGCCAGCCGCACGCGCGGCGCAGGCGCGCGACACGGCGCAGGCCGAGGCCGAGCAGTCGATCGAAGGCGATCCGCTGGTGCAGTCGCTGAAGCGCGAATTCGGCGCACGCGTGGTGCCGCAGTCCGTCAAACCCTTTAGTCAAAATCCCTGAGCAACACATTCGGAGTATCGCCATGAAAGGTCAGATCGGTCAGCTGATGCAGCAAGCGCAGCGCATGCAGGAAGACATGAAGCGCGCGCAGGAAGAGATTGCCCAACTCGAGGTGACCGGCAATGCCGGTGGCGGCCTAGTCAGCATCGTGATGACGGGCGCGCATGAGGTTCGACGCGTGCAGATCGACCGGCAGACCTTCGCCGACGATCCGGAGATGGCCGAGGATCTGGTTGCCGCCGCGATCAACGACGCGGTGAACAAGGTCGCCGAGGTCAGCAAGAACAAGCTCGGTGGCGTCACTGCCGGCATGAACCTGCCGGCCGGCTTCAAGATGCCGTTTTGATTTTTTCGGCCATTGCTTCTGCACCGAGCTGCGATTGTGCAGCCCAACGTTTCCACTGACTGCGCGCATTCATGAGCAAGCTGCTGAGTGATTTGATCGAAGCGCTGCGCTGCCTGCCCGGCGTGGGCAACAAGAGCGCGCAGCGGATGGCCTTCCATCTGCTGGAGCGCGAGCGGGAACGCGGCCTGAAACTGGCGGCAACCCTGGAGCAGGCGATGCAGCGCATCGGGCGCTGCACGCAGTGCCGAAACTTCAGCGAAGATCCGCTGTGCCCGCTGTGCGCCAGCAGCAGCCGCGACCGGCAGGTGCTGTGCGTGGTGGAATCGCCGACCGACCTGGCGGCGATTGAACAGGCCACTGGGTTTCGCGGTCAGTACTTTGTGCTGATGGGCCGCCTGTCACCGCTCGATGGTCTGGGGCCGGAAGAACTCGGTCTGGCGCAGCTCGCCCAGCGCCTCGGCGAGGGCGAGATCGAAGAGATGATCATCGCCACCAACCCCACCGTGGAAGGCGAAGCGACCGCGCACTATCTCGCCCAGCTGGCGCGCGCTGGTGGCGTACGCCCGACGCGCCTTGCGCACGGCGTGCCGTTGGGCGGCGAGCTGGAATACGTCGATCGCGGCACGCTGGCGCATGCGTTTGGAAGTCGTCAACTGTTGGACTGAACCACCCTGGGTTGATTTACCCCGGTTTGACTCACCAGAGGAATCTCGCCATGAGCGACACCATTTTCAGCAAAATCATTCGACGCGAAATTCCCGCAGATATTGTCTTTGAAAGCGACGACGTTCTTGCCTTTCGCGACGTGAATCCACAGGCGCCGGTGCACGTGCTGTTTATCCCGAAAAAGCCGTTTGCCACGCTTAATGACGTGCAGGCGTCGGAAGCCGATCTGCTGGGCAAGCTGCTCCTGGCCGCGGCGGCTTATGCCAAGCAGGAAGGTTTTGCCGAGCAGGGCTATCGCACGGTGATCAACTGCAATCAGGACGGCGGGCAAACGGTATATCACCTGCACGTGCATCTGCTTGCCGGGCGTCATCTGACCTGGCCACCGGGTTGAACGAGCAACACTGAGGCAGCCCATGCAATGCTCCGGAAAATGGCTCACGCATTGGCGGCATACCGGTCATAAATGGCCATAAAAAACGCCGGCGTCGAGCCGGCGTTTTTGTGTGCAGCAAGCGAACGGTGATCAGTGGTGGACAGGACGCACCACAATCACGCGTGGGCCGCCCCAGCCGTAACCGCCGCCCCAGCCGCCGCCCCAATAGCCGTCGCCGAAATAACCCGGTCCCCAGGGGCCACCCCAGAACGGGTCGTAGTAGCCCGGATATCCGTAGTTTGCAACGTGCTTGGGCCACAGGTAGACCACGTCGGCTTCAACGCGTGGGTAGGCGTAATCGAAGTTGCCAACCTTCTGCGAAACGGTGCCGTGCAGCGTACCGGTGACTGTCAACTCGCGGCCGCGGGTAAACACTTCCGGATCGTAGAAGCCGGTGCGGCAGGCGACGAAACGGCCTTGGTTATCGCCATCGTTGCTGCCGCGTGTCGGCCGCGCTTCGCTATCCAGTGGTCGCGACAGAATGTAGAAACACGTTTCCTGCGGACCCGGGTCAGTTTTTATGATTTCGCCACCCCAGCGCACGCGGGTGCCGCCAGCGCCGCCCTGCTGGGCAGCCGCCGTGGTGACATTGGTGTAATTGCCTTGCAGCGGCTGCGGCACCGTCACGCAACCGCCCAGCAGGGCGATGGCAGCGACGAGAGCGAGCGGACGATAGAGTGACATGGCGGCATCTCCGGAATGACGACGGCTTCTGCCGTCAGATTGAGTTCATTTGACCACGCGCACGACTCGAAAATCCCGAACCGCACGCCGGAAAGCGCGCAGCGGTTCAGGTGCCGGTATGTCATTTGCATAGCGCAGTTCAAGGTAATGCGTCATCAGCGTCGCAAGTTCATCACGTTGGTGCGGAAGCGCGCGCGCCGCGCGACTCAGATAATGCTGTGGACCTTCACTGGGCCGTCGCACAATTCCGCTGCGCGCCAGCTTTTTTTCCAGCTCCCGCAGCGCTTCGCGTAATCCATCGCGCGGCCTTCTGCGCAGCAACGCCCAGCCCAGTCCAGCGGCGATAAACAGCACGCTGCCGATAGCGAGCAGAACGCCGAGGGTTGCGGTGTCCACGTCGCGCACGCCGAATGGTGTGAGGAGGCCGCGCTGGCGCAGCGAGTCAAAGCCGATAACGCCCTGATCCCACAAGCGGTTGACGATGTCCCAGCGGTTGCGCACGCCCTGCAGCCAGTCGTTGCGATACCAGGAGAGCTGATCGCCAGCGGCTGCCGCTGCACCCAGCGATACGCGCTCTGGACGCACCGCACCGGTGGGATCGACGCGCACCCAACCGCGCCCAGCCAGCCAGACTTCGCTCCACGCATGCGCGTCGGAATTGCGCACCAGCAGATAGTTGCCCAACTTGTTCCAGTAGCCGCCCTGATAGCCGGTGACCACGCGCGCGGGAATGCCGGCGTCACGCATCAGCATCGTAAAAGCGGAGGAGTAGTGCTCGCAAAAACCTTCGTGTGTAAAGAAAAGAAAATCATCGATCGAGTCGCGTCCCAGCGGAGCCGGCGCCAGCGTGTAGCGAAAGCCGCCGTCGTGGAAAAGCGACAGGGCCGCCTGCACGATGGCGGCATCGTTAGTGCCGAAGCGCTGCCGCCACTGTGTGGCCAAGGCGAGCGTGCGCGGATTGAAGCCGATCGGCCGCTGCAGTCCCAGCCGATGCGCGCGATCGTCCAGGTCCGGCTGAAACCGATACTGCAAGGCCGAACGCAGCGTGTAATTGAGCTGATCGTTGACCGGCTTGTCGGCCAGAATTTCGTGATCCGGCTGCATCCGCGCCTGCGCCGGTGCGTTCATCGCGACATCGAGTGCCGGAAGCACGCGCTGATGCGTGGCCACCAGACTGATGTTGTAGCTGATCGCGGTGGCGACTTCGATCGGTGTAACCGACTGATTCTCGTTGCGCCGAACAAACGGACGACGCCAGCTGCGGCCGTCGAACTCCCACATGACGTAGGCGCGGAAGTAACGCACATCCGGCAGCGGTGCGGCGCCGTCGAACGTCACGCGCATGGCGGGGCGATCATCGGTCAGCAGATCAATGAAGTTGCCCGGCGACATGCTGTCGCTCAATCCTGTGCGAGCCTCGTCAGGTGTAGGCGCGCCCCACAGCGGTTCGCTCAAGCGCGGCACCAGCAGAAAGGCGAGCAGCGCCATCGGCGCGGCCGCGGCCAGCAACCCCAGCCCGGGCAACAACGTGCGCGACAGACTAACTTGCTTCTGCGCCGGCTCGAGCGCGCGCAGCGTGGCCAGCGCCGGCAGCAGGCCGAATGCCACGACAAACGTAGCGACCAGGCCTTGATCGATCAGCAGCGCACTCATCAACGCAAAGCAGGCAAAGCCGACGCCGACGCGCACGTCGCGCGGCGTTTCGGTCTCCAGCAGTTTCAAAATAAGCAGGCCGACGGCGAGCGCTGTACCCGGCTCGCGCCCGAAGATATTCCCGTAGCTGACAACAACCGCAAGGGTAAGCAGGGCCAGCAGCGGTATTTTCAGCCAGGCCGGCACGCGACCCATGCGCTGGCGCCGCTGCCACCAGCGCCAACCCAGAATCATCGCCAGCCCAATGCTCAACCACCATGGCAGGTGAGATGCATGCACGACCAGCACCAGCGCCACGGTGATGCTGAGCAGATCGAACGTGCGGTTGTCGATGGCTGGCTCGACGAATTTTTTGCGCCGTATCCAGGACATCATGTCGAATGAACTCATGGCAGCTGCGCCAGCGTGCTCATGCAGTTGGCATAGTGCAGCGGGCCGCTGCTGGCGGCGATCTCGGTGCCCGGCACCCACAGGCTGTAGCTGCGTCGTTCGGCCTGCGCCTCGCCGATCCAGCGCGCCAGCCGGGCGATGCGCGATTCGCTGTCCATGCTCGTCAGCAGCCGCCAGTCGAGCTGCCACTGCGGACGGCTCTGCGGCTGCTCGAAGTCCTTGACCAGCAGGTTGTCGTGATGCGCGCTGGCCTTCCACGCGATGTGGCGCTGCGGGTCGCCGGGGCGGTACTCGCGTAATGCGGCCAGTTCATCGCCGCGGTAAAGCCGCATGTGCCGCGCATCATCCGCCGGCGCCCGCGGCGGCGGACCGGACAATTCCGATCGAGGCCACACCAGTACGGATTGATCCGGATGCAGCCAGCTCCACGCGCGAAACAGCCCCAGTGGCCAGGTCGTCCACAGGCGAATGCGCGGTAGCGGCAGCCAGCCGCGATCAAAGGTCTGCAGGGTCAGCTTTACGGCAGCAGTGCTGTTCGCGTCGATGGCAAACGCGGTGAATGTGTCGTCGATATCCAGGCGGATCGCGCTGCGCGCGCGCAGCGTCTCGAAAGTCAGGGTCAGCTCGATCGGCTCACCGGCTACGGCGTGTCCCGCGCAAATCTGCGTCAGCCGCAATCCATCGAGGCTGCGAAAGCCGAACAGCATGCTGGTCGAGCTTGCCGCGCCGAGCAGGCAGGTGAGCAGCAAAGCAGCATTGTTCGAATAGTTGAGCGCACCTACCAGCATGACCAACAACAGGATGGAAAAGCCCAGCCCGAACATCGTCGGCACGATATAAATGCGCCGTCGATGCAGCTCGATCGGCAGCGACTCCAGGCGACGGTAACGAGTCAGCGCGGGCAGGCGGCGCTCGGCCCAGGTTTGCAGGCGCTGCAGCATGCCGCGCATCAATCCACCGCCACCTCGGCCAGCAGCTGCCGCGCCAGCAGGTCGCCGTTGGCGCCACGTGCCGGCAGCAGGCGATGCGCCGCCAGCGGTACGAACAGTGCCTGGATATCTTCGGGCAGCACGTGCGAACGGTTGCTCAGCAAGGCCCATGCGCGCGCGGCGCCCAGCAGCGCCAGGCCTGCGCGCGGCGAGAGCCCCACGCGAATATCGGCATGCCGGCGGCTGGCGGCCAGCAGGGCCTGCAAGTAGTCGAGCAGGGCGGCGCTGGCGGTAATGGCCTGCGACTGCTGGTTCAGCG
>CBAAAD010000182.1:0-6130 GCA_964658785.1 uncultured Methylobacterium sp. | reverse complement strand
GCGCGGTGCCGTCGATCACCACCGATCCCGCATCCGCCCGGTCCAGTCCGGCCAGCAGGTTGAGCAGGGACGATTTGCCGACGCCCGACTCGCCCGTAATGGCGACGAACTGTCCCTTGCCGACCGTCAGATTCAAGTCCTGAAAAAGAACCCGGCCGCCCGGCACAGCCTTGCATAGCGATGTCACCGTCAGCATGGAATAGATAACTCAGCGTGAAAGGCAGTCGTCTGAAGCGGAAGGAATGCGCTGGCTCTGTGGCCGGCACACCACGAAGGTTTTTCGACGCGCCGTCAACGCAACGATCGGCGAAGCCGTTTCATCTTCGGCATCTTACGTTACCGAACCGCGGCTCTTGTGCTTGCTGCGTTACTTCGCCCCAGGACCATAAGCTCACGCGCGGCCAATCGTAGCCAAAGAAATGAACCGCGCTTGTCCTCGTCGGTCCACAGGCGAATAATTGAGGCGTTGCGACGCGCGAACCGGGCGTCGCTTTCTTGAGTGGTCTGGCTGGCTTCCCCCGGCTCGCCGTGCCGAACGGACTACTCACTCAAAGGATTTCCAGTGGCGAGCTCCTCCATTGAGGAAACCGTGGCGCCGGCTCTCCCGGCACCGGTGTTTCCCGATTACCGCGTCACCTCGCTGATTGTCGCCTGCGCCATTTTCATGGAGCAGATGGACGCCACCGTGCTGGCGACCGCGTTGCCCGCGATGGCTCGCGATTTTACCGTGACCGCACCGGCGATGAGCATTGCCATTACCTCCTACCTGCTGATGCTGGCGATCTTCATTCCGGCCAGCGGCGCGATGGCCGATCGTTTTGGCGCGCGGCGCGTTTTCAGCGTGGCGATCGGCGTGTTCGTCGCCGGTTCAATTGTCTGCTCATTGACGACCAGCCTGCCCGCCATGGTCGCCGCGCGGCTGCTTCAGGGCGCCGGGGGCGCGATGATGGCGCCGATCGGGCGGCTGATCCTGCTCCGCACGGTGGAGCGGCGCAATCTTGTCTCGGCCATGTCGTGGACGCTGGTGCCGGCGTTTCTCGGGCCGCTGATCGGGCCGCCTCTGGGGGGATTCATCGTCAGCTACCTCAGCTGGCGCTGGATCTTCTATATCAACGTGCCGATCGGCCTGCTCGGCTTCTGGCTGGTACGCCGGTTTGTGCCGGAGATTCCCAGCGAATCAATGCCGACGCGCTTTGATTTTCTCGGTTTTGCGCTGTGCGGTGTGGGCCTGGGCTGCCTGCTGTTCGGCTTCGAAACGATCGGACAGAACGCCGATCTGATGCGCGCCCTGATTCTGCTCGCCATCGGCACCGCCGCCTGCGCCGCGTATGTCTGGCATGCGAAGCGGCGACCCGATCCGCTGATGGATCTGTCGCTGCTGAAGATCGACTCATTCCGCCTGTCGGTGATCTCCGGTTCGCTGATGCGCGTGACGCAGGGCGCGCAGCCGTTTCTGCTGCCGCTGCTTTTCCAGATCGGCTTTGGCCTGTCGGCCGTGCACAGCGGCAAGCTGATTCTGGCCACCTCGCTGGGCGCGCTGGTCATGCGCGCCGTGACGCCGCGCCTGCTGCGAATGACCGGCTTTCGCCGCGGCATGATGGTCAACGGCATGCTTTCCAGCCTGGGCTACGCGGTCTGCGCGTTTTTCCGCCCCGGCTGGCCGGACTGGCTGATGTTCAGCCTGCTCTTTTGCTGCGGCGCTTTCATGTCGTTTCAGTTTGCCGCCTACAACACCGTCGCCTACGAGGCGGTACCCAACGCGCGCACCAGCGCAGCCAGCAGCCTGTACACCACGCTGCAGCAGCTGATGCTTTCCGTAGGCGTGTGCAGCGGCGCGCTGATTCTCAAGCTGACCATGGCCGCGGGTGATCACACCGAGCCGCGTCTGATGGATTTTTCCATCGCCTTCATCGTGGTGACGCTGATCTCGCTCAGCTCGATGCGCTGGCACTCAGGCTTTGCGCACGACGCCGGCGATGAGCTCAGCGGTTATCGGCCAAAACAGCGGCCGGCGCCTGGATAAAGCTTCCACGATTTCCCGCGCATCGACGCCGCCGATACAAAGCTCCGTACACTATCGACACCCTTTTGGCTCCATGGATGACGCCACCCACGGAGCGTGCGCATGAACGACAAGCTGCCCCAACGACAACACGATGGCGAATCCGATAGCGACGACATGGGTCTCCACGACGGCTTTGCGCTATCGGGCAATGAACAGGGTGACGTCGAGGAAAAGCGCCCACCGCGCGCGGCGGTGCTGCATGAAATCATCCGTCGCGAGGGCGAGCACGAGCTCAAGCGCGGCGTCGCGGCGCTGGGCTGGTCATCACTCGCGGCCGGCATGTCGATGGGCTTTTCGCTGCTGGCGCGCGGCCTGCTGCATGCGCATCTGGGCGATTTTCCCGGCCGGTTTCTGGTCGAAAATTTCGGCTACTGCTTTGGCTATCTGGTGGTGATTCTGGCCCGGCAGCAGCTGTTTACCGAAAACACCATGACCGCGGTGCTGCCGCTGATGACCGAGCCCAGCCTGCGCAAGCTCGGCTCACTGCTGCGCATGTGGGGCATTGTGCTGGTTGGTAACCTCATCGGCGCGGCGCTGTTCGCCTACGGCATCTTGCATCTGCAGCAGTTCGACGGCGATACCCAAGCCGCTTTCACGGACATCGGCAAGGAGCTGATGAAGAACTCGCCGCTGCAGATGTTCACCAAGGGCATTCTCGCCGGCTGGCTGATCGCCACCCTGGTGTGGCTGCTGCCATCGGCCGAGAAGGCCAAGATCGCCATCATCGTGATCGTGACCTACCTGATCGCGATCGGCGGCTTCACTCATATCATCGTCGGCACAATCGAATCGCTTTATCTGGTGTTTGCCGGCGACATCGGTTTTGCCGACTACGCGCTGCGCTTTGCGCTACCCACGCTGGCCGGCAATATCGTCGGCGGCAGCTTTATCTTTGCGCTGATCAGCCATGCGCAGGTGCGCAGCGGCGGCGACTAGCCAAGCACGCTACTTTCGCGATTCGCCGCCGACAATGATCCGTGCGTTGCGCTGCCAGGTGAGATAGGACCAGGCCCAGCCGGTGGTGATGAGCATGCGATTGCCGAAGCCGATCAGAAAGAAAATGTGCACGACAAGCCACAGCCACCACGCAACGGGCCCGGACAGATGGAGGCCACGCAGATCGGCCACCGCCTTGCCGCGACCGATGGTGGCGAAGCTGCCGTAATCCTTGTAGCAAAACGCACGCGTCGGTCGGCCCGCCATGCGCTCGTGAATCATCTTCGCCGCGTGTGCGCCCATCTGCTTGGCGGCCGGCGACAGCGCCGGCACCGGCTTGCCGCGATCCACGAGATGCGCCAGATCGCCGATGACGAACACCTCCGGGTGCTGCGGCAGCGACAGGTCGGGCGATACCTGCACGCGACCGGCGCGGTCGCACGGCGTATCCAGCTGACGGCCCAGCGATGACGCGGCCACGCCGGCTGCCCACACCAGGGTACGCGCATCAATGCGCTGCTCGCCGATCTGCACATGGTCGTCGCCGACGCCGGTGACAGCCGAATTCAGATGCACGCGCACCTGCATTTTCTCCAGCTGCTGCTGCGCTTTCGCGGACAGACCCTGCGGCATCGATCCCAACACGCGCGGACCCGCCTCGACCAGATGAATTTGCGCCTGATGCGGGTCGGCCACGCGAAACTCGTTGACCAGGGTGTGATGCGCAATCTCCGCCAGCGTCCCGGCAAGTTCCACGCCGGTGGGGCCGGCGCCAATCACCACGAAGCTGAGCCAGCTGGCGCGCCTTGACGGATCCGGCTCGCGTTCGGCCGCCTCGAAGGCGTTGAGAATATGCCGGCGAATCGCCAGCGCATCGTTCATCGTCTTCATACCCGGTGCGTCGGTGGCCCAGTCGTCGTGGCCGAAATAGGCGTGGCTGGAGCCGGTGGCGACGATCAGATAATCGTACTCCAGCGCGTCATCACCCATCGACACGCGCTTGTCCGCAACGTCGATCGATGTGACCGTTTCCATGCGTACGGTGACGTTGGCCTGCTTGCGCAGGATGTGCCGCAGCGGCGCGGCGATATCCGGTCCGGAAAGTCCCGCCGTCGCTACCTCGTACAGCAGCGGCTGAAACAAGTGATGATTGGTGCGGTCGATTAACGTGATGCGCACGGGCGCCCGGCGCAGCGCACGCGCAGCGCTCAGCCCTCCGAAGCCGCCGCCGATAATGATCACGTGGGGCAATGCTGTCGCGCTGCTCATGACTACCTCGCGTTGATGAAGCTCTGCGTAAAGGTACGCGAGCCGGCATTCGTATCTTCACGCACCGTTTTAACAGAGCTGAAGTATGCGGCTCGTTGACCGATGCCGCTGCGGCTACGCGCATGGATACGAGATGGGGCACGAGCGCTAGCCGGCGAATGCAGGCAAAATAGCGGGTTTGCGCGGCCACTCAGCGAGGAATGCGCTGTTGCCCAGCATGACTTGTTACCTTACGACCGCGGAAAATATCTTGACCAGCATCCCGCCAAACCCACCCGCTTCCGACGACATGGACTCGGCCCTGCTCGAACGACTGCGCGAAGCGACGGCTCTGCTCGAATCGCTGGCCGCCGATCCGCTGCTGCTGGCCGCCCTGCCGGCGCAGGAGCGCGGGCGACTGCAGCAGGCGGTAGCCAACGTATATCACCCCGATCCAGCGGTGCGGCGGGTCAAGCTCAAGGCCCGGCAGAAAGCGCATTACGCGTCCAAGATCCGCGCCGACGATGAAGTGCTCAACCAGACCGGCATTCGCGCGCTGCGCCGCAAGCCGGTGTTCAGCGCGCCCAGCGCGTTTGCGCCTGAAGGCTTCGAGGCGCATGACGTGCCACCCGATGCGGATGCCGCGCAGCCGCGCGAGGCCATCGAACCGCAGCACTGCTACGTCTGCAAGAAAAAGTATTCGACCATTCATTTCTTCTACGACCAACTCTGCCAGGACTGCGCGACGTTCAACTATGCCAAGCGCACCGAGTCGGCCGATCTGCGCGGACGCGTGGCGCTGCTGACGGGCGGCCGCGTCAAGATCGGCTATCAGGCTGGATTGAAACTGCTGCGCGCCGGCGCCGAGCTGATCGTCACCACGCGTTTTCCGCGCGACTCCGCCGCGCGCTATGCGGAAGAGCCGGACTTCGCGCAGTGGAGTGACCGACTGCAGATTTACGGCCTCGACCTGCGCCATACGCCCAGCGTCGAGGCGTTCTGTCACGAGCTGCTGACGACGCGGCCGCGCCTCGACTTCATCATCAACAACGCCTGCCAGACGGTACGGCGTCCGCCCGATTTCTACGCCCACATGATGGACGGCGAAACGGCCGCACTGCACGATCTGCCCGCGCACGTGCGCCAGCTGGTCGGCCATTACGAAGGGCTGCGTGGGGCGCATTTGTTGCCTGAGGCCAACGCTGGCGACATCGCTGCGACAGGCAGCGCGTCGAAGATTGCCGGCCTCACCCGCGCAGCCGAACTCTCGCAGCTGCCGCTGCTGCCGGAAGAACTGCTGGCACAGCAGCACCTGTTCCCCGAGGGCAGGCTCGATCAGGACCTGCAGCAGATCGATCTGCGCGAACGCAATTCCTGGCGACTGCTGATGGCGGAAGTGCCGTCGGTAGAATTGCTTGAGGTGCAGCTGGTCAACGCGATCGCGCCCTTCATCATCAACGCACGGCTGAAGCCGCTGATGCTGCGCACGCCGGAGCGGGACAAGCACATCGTCAACGTCTCCGCGATGGAAGGCCAGTTCTACCGCAGCTTCAAGACCACACGCCACCCGCACACCAATATGGCGAAGGCCGCGCTCAACATGATGACGCGCACGTCCGCCGCCGACTATCACAACGACGGCATCCACATGAACAGCGTGGATACCGGCTGGGTGACCGACGAAGACCCTGCTGGGCTGGCGGCGAAGAAGGTTATCGAGGAGCGCTTTCATCCGCCGCTGGACATTATCGACGGCGCGGCGCGCATTGTTGATCCGATCATCCACGGCGTGCGCACCGGTGAGCATGTCTGGGGGCAGTTTCTGAAGGACTACAAGCCGACGGACTGGTGAGCGAGTTTTTGTGGTTGTATCAGCCATCT
>CBAAAD010000181.1:0-6156 GCA_964658785.1 uncultured Methylobacterium sp. | reverse complement strand
TCCAGCGTTGCGCACACGTTTGCCCATAGTTTTTCAAATGCGTTTGGGCCCGCATCACACGATTCATGCGAATGCTCTATTTGTCCAAGAGTTTTCTCCAACAGTAGGTCCAGATCTGGGAGTCTGTCGCTACTGTCATACCAGCCACAGTTCCGAACACGCTTAGGGTAAGTAGTTGGTACGAGTCGTGGTGGTTTATTCATTTCCAATGTCCGAGGAAGAGCGTTACGAGCACGTGCCACATTAAATTTGAAACATTACAGCGTGTACCTGCTCTCAACAATTGGTAAACGCTTTTAGCCCTCGGCTAATTAGAACGGTCTTTGCAATGAACACACGCCTATCCGATTTAAGGTCGAACCGCAGCTCCACCGCTCGCGCCGACGTCCGTAGGTTTGCCGGAAAGAATATCGTTCACATCAAAGCTGTTTGAAGTCAATATGGTTTTGTAAACTGTGTCGGCAGAAATTGATCTCATCCTTGAAAAATATCTAGAGCCAATTGAATGAAGCGCGCTCGCAATTGAGTGCACCTTTGCGGCAGCTCAAAGCCGATGTCCTCGGCATAGCCGCAATATGAATCATTTCTATCGGGAGCTTGAGGCCGCGCCAAAATGATCTTTGGCGTAAGGCTGACGGAGAACACGGACTACATCCTCAACTGTCTGGTGATGAGCTTGCGTCGCGGCGATACTCATGAGCGGAAAAATTCCCTCGGCCCTACGCCGCACCAAGTAGCAGTTGGCATCGCGATAAAGAGTAGCGGATACCTGATATTGCTGTCGCTCCTCTCTTCAGGCCTTAAATGGCGCTAGCTTCAGCCAGAACCGACGCACAGAGCATTGTGAGCTGCACACATCACGTCGAGCTCATCCTTTCTGTTATGCCGCTTAAGGGCAGGGCATTCATGCGCGCTTGCCTGGTATCGTTTGCTACAGCTTCCAGAATTTTAAGCGCGCCTGAGTGCTGAATAGACTAGCTGCCGCTTCGGTCATATGAAGTTGTATCGCCTTTCACTCGCAATACGTCGAGATAATTAGCCCACGCCTGCATCATCTTTCGACGTTCACCCAAGTGAGCTGTGCGATTGTATGCACGACCATTAGGGTCTCGCACCGCATGCGCCAATTGATGCTCGATGAAGTCCGGCCTGAAGCCGAGAACTTCATCCAGTATTGTGCGTGCCATCGCCCGAAAACCATGCCCGGTCATTGTTTTGGAATCGAAGCCCATCCTTCGCATCGCGGCGTTGATAGTGTTTTCGCTCATCGGGCGGCCCTTGCCCCGGAGGCTGGGAAAAACGTACTTACCGCGACCCGTGAGTGGCTGTAATTCGCGTAGTACTTCAACTGCCTGGGCAGCCAACGGGACAATATGCGGGGTACCGGTCTTGGTTGCGGTATAGCGCCACTCCTTTGCATCCAAATCGACGTCTTCCCAGCACGCTGTCCGTAGTTCACCCGGACGAGCAAATAGCAAAGGTGCGAGCTTCAATGCTGCGCGAACAACAGCGCTGCCCTCATATCCCCACAAGGCGCGAAGCAGTGGAATGACTTCCGCAGGCTCAGTTAGGCTGGCGAAATGTTCTGTCTGTGGCGACTCTAACGCGCCGATTAGGTCCGTAGCAGGATTTCGCTCTGCCCTACCCGTGGCGATGGCATAACGAAAAACCATCCCAGCAATACCACGAGCCCGGTGCGCGGTCTCTACTGCACCGCGTTTCTCCATCTTACGCAGGACACCCAGAAGTTCGGGGGCAGATACTTCCGCGATGGGCCGGTCACCGATGTAAGGGTTGAGATCTTTCTCGACAATACGGCCGTTACGCACTGCTGTTGATTTTGCATTTTTCTTGCCCCGCATAGCCAGCATCTCCAACGCAATAGCGCCGAAGCTGTTCTCCAAACGACCGCCTCTCGTGAGCTTCTCCACTTTGCGCTGCTCACCGGGATCAATGCCAGAACTAAGTACCTTCCGCGCATCGACATGTTTGACTCGCGCCTCGGCCAAACTGACCTGAGGGTAGATACCAAGGGCGAGCCGCTTTTCTTTGCCAGCGTAGCGGTACTTCCAACGCCACAGTTTGCCTCCGGAAGACGCGACTTCTAGATATAAACCTCCGCCATCAAACAACCTTTGAGGCTTGGCAGAAGGCTTGAGTCTGCGAATTGCTACATCGCTTAAAGGCATGGGGGCATCTCTTCTTCACGGGGGATCGATGCCCCCATGTATGCCCCCAAATGGGCTGGATTTCAATAGATAGCTTTGGATTGCCTTGGACGCCAGAAATTAGTGAAACCAAGCATTGGCAAGGTTTTCTGGACTACTTTGGACGTCAACGGACTGGGAAATGGTGCGCTCGGCGGGATTCGAACCCACGACCACCGCCTTCGGAGGGCGGTACTCTATCCAGCTGAGCTACGAGCGCATGGTTGATTCGCAGACGTAGGACTCGGGCGCCTTCCGCTGCGGGAGCGCAGTATAGCCGACTTGCCCACCGCGTTTTGAATCCATTAATTGGCATGCGATGGGCAGATGAAGCGTTTCGCCACCCGCTCGCCTGGTGGCTCGCCTCGCGTCCGGGCTACCTTGCCGAATCACCGCTTTCGCCGTGACAAAACGCAAAGTCCGCTCTTTCCTCCGAGAGAGCGGACTCAGGATTGGCATCCTTGAGCGCTGCAGCCAGCAGTGCGACGGCCTATTTCCTGGCCTTCATCAGCTCGGTCAGGTGGTCCGGCTTGCTGTTGTCCCGTTCGATATGCGGATACATCAGGCCGCCGTGATAGTCGATGCGCACGGTCTTGTACTCGTCGAAGTTTTTCACCAGCAGCTCCACCGGCTGGCTCTTGTCCTTGGCCGAAGCGGTGACGGCATCCTTCAGCGCATCGGGGTTGTAATCGTGGCCGTTGACGGCAACGACGTTCATGCCGGGCGAGATGCCGGCATTGAAGGCCGGGCCGTCCCACAGCACGTCGCTGATGTCGCCACCCTTGCCGATCGACAAGCCGATAGAGTAGGTCAGGTCGGCCGAGTGACGACGATCTTCCATCGCCTTCACCGCGGCGGAGGGCTTGTCGGTGTAGACCAGCTTCCAGCCGTGGGAGGCGAGGCCGCCGGTCAGCGAGCCGTTGCCATCCAGACGCGTGCGCAGGTAGGTCGCCCAGTCGAACGGTGCGACGCCATTGAGCGTCTTGACCACATCATCGAAGGTGTAGGTGTCGACATCCCAGGCGCCTGGATTGACGCCGAAGAAGGCCTTGGCGAAATCGTCGATGCTGCGCTTGTTGCCGGTCAGCTCGCGCAGCTTGCCGTCAACGTCCAGCCAGATCATTTCGCCGGCGACGTAATAGTCCTCGCTGCCCTGGTAATTGCGGTAGGGCAGCGGCGCGCGCTGCGACATGGTCGGGTCGTTGGTGGTGTCCTGCACGTTGCGCCAGCTGGCCAGACCCGGGCGGCCCTTGTCGTACGTGGCGGCCATGTAGGCAAGCATGTCGTGGCCCTGGTCCATCGTCCACAGGCCCGAGCGTGTGGCCATCATCTGACCCCAAAACTCGGTCTGGCCTTCGTAAACCCACAGCAGGCTGTCGCCCATCGGTACGTTGAAATTTGGCGTGGCCAGATCGGCGCCGCGGCGGTATTTGCCGTCCCACGAATGGTTGAACTCATGCGAAAGCAGGTCGCGCTCGCCCCAGTTCTTGTCCCACTCGGTGAAGTAGCCGGTGCCGACGCCGTCCTCGCTGGAGCGGTGATGTTCGAGGCCTTCACCGCCCATCTTGTCGCTCAGCGACAGCAGGAAATCGTAGTGGTTATAATGGTGCGCGCCGTAAAGCTTGTACATCTGCTGCACCAGCTGCACGTGCGCCTTCAGCTGCTCGGGCTTGATCTCCAGATACTTGGCCTCGTCGGCCACGATGTCGACATGCACCGGCGTAGCGGCACCGGGATCGAGATCGACGCGCTTGAAGTACTTGCCCGCGAACACCGGCGAATCGACCAGGTCGTCGTAGTTGATCGGCTTGAAGTGGATGGTGTCGCCGTCCTTCGAAGCAACCTCAAGCGCGGTGCCCGCCAGCCAGCCAGCCGGCAGTTTGAGGCTGGGCTCGGTGTTGATCTGGCGCGCGAAATAGCCGGCCGGATACAGCGTGCTGGCGCTCCACTGGGCGTCGAGCATTTCCGGCGTCATCACCACGCGGCCTTGGCGCGGGCTCTGCGGCGTGAGGTATTCGAAGTTGACTTCGACCGCGCTGACTCCCTGCGGTACATCGATATGAAACGCGTACACGTTGTACTGATCGCGCGTCCAGGTCAGCGTCTGGCCGTTGGCGTTCACCACCAGTCCGGCGATCTTGTCGATCGGGCCGGTGGGCGAGTGGTTGCCGGGAATCCACTGCGGATACAGCAGTGTCAGCGGACCGGCTGCCACCGGAATGGTCTCGTGCACGCGGAAGATGCGGTGCGCCACGTCCGTACCATCGACGTCGATCTTGATCGTGCCGGGGGCGTACGGCACGTTCTGCGGCGGCGGAATCGGCGGCGGGTTCGCCATATCGGCGAAAACGGCAAACGACGGCAGGCCGAGAGCGGCAGCGGCGATGGCGGAAGCGAGACGGGTGACTTTCAATGCGTTCTCCGGAGGCAGGGCACGATCCCGGTACGGGCATGGCTGCCGCGACAAGGACTCAAGCCCTCGATGCTAGCGCCCGCTCACCACGCTTCACCCATGCCGAAGGTCACGAATGAAGCGGGGTTCTCGCCTAACCGAGGTCAATCAGTTGCCGACCTGCTCCAGCTTGCTATGGCGCATGCCGTAGGCGAAATAAATTACGCAGCCGATCGCCATCCAGATCACGAAGCGCTCGTAGGTGATCCACGGCAGGCCATAAATCAGCACCGCGGAAAACACGATGCCCAGCGGCGCGGTGAACCAGACCGCCGGCGTGCGGAAGTTGCGCTTTAGCTCGGGCCGGCGCACGCGCAGCACCATGATCGAGGCGCAGATGATGATGAAGGCGCTGAGCGTGCCGATGTTCACCAGTTCGGCAACTTCACCGATCGGCAGCAGCCCGGCGACGATGGCGGTAAACAGGCCGAGGATGATGGTCGGCCGCGCCGGCGTGCCGAAGCGCGGGCTGATCTTGGCGAACCAGGCCGGCAGCAGGCCATCGCGCGCCAGCGCGAACCAGATGCGCGCCGCGCCCAGCATGAAGGCGAACAGCACGCTGGTCACGCCGATGACGGCGGCAATGGCAATGATGATGCTGAGCCAGTGCAGGCCGATCGACTCGAACGCGTCCGAAACCGACGCGTCGCCGCCGAGATGACTGTACGGCACGATGCCGGTAAGCACCAGCGACACGGCGATATACAGCACCATGGCTATGGCCAGCGACAGCAGCACCGCGCGCGGCAGGTCGCGCTGCGGATTTTTTGCTTCTTCCGCGGCGGTGGTCAGCGTGTCGTAACCAAACACGGCGAAGAACACCACGCTGGCCCCGGTCAGCACGCCCTGCCAGCCGAAGTGGCCGAGGCCCGTCTTGGCATCCATGACACGAACGGGAATGAACGGATGCCAGTTCGCCGTATTGATATAGAACACGCCCACACCGACCACCAGCAGCACGCCGATCACCTTGATCGCCACCACGAACGTGTTGAAGCGTGCGCCCCACTCGGTGCGAAGGGTCAGCAGCATCGCCACCGCAATCGATACGCCGGCGGCAATCACGTTGAAGCGGTGTTCGTCGCTCGGCGCGGCAATCGCCTGGGCGCCGTGCGTACCGAACGTCTGCTGGAGATAGAACTGCATCGTCTGCGCGCTCATGCTCTGCTGCGCCCATTCGGGCAGATGCACGCCGGCAGACGCCAGCAGCACCTGCACATAGCCGGACCAGCCGATCGCCACCACCGCCACCACCAGCGCGTATTCCAGCAGCAGATCCCAGCCGATGATCCAGGCGACGAACTCGCCCAGCACTGCATAACCGTAGGTGTAGGCGCTGCCGGTTACCGGAATGAGCCCGGCAAATTCGGCGTAGCACAGCGCCGCGCACGCACTGCCCAAGCCGGCGATGATGAAGCTCAGCGCAACCGCCGGACCGGCGTTGACCGCCGCCTGCTGGCCGGCCAGCACGAAGATGCCCACGCCGATAATGCCGCC
>CBAAAD010000180.1:0-6158 GCA_964658785.1 uncultured Methylobacterium sp. | reverse complement strand
CCAGCCTGCAGGCGCAGGCGGTATCCACCGATCTGGCCCTCATCAAGGCACTCGGCGGCGGCTATCGCGCGCCCAGCGAGTCGTCATCCGCCACCAAGACATCCGCAACCTCCCCTTCGACATCGTCCGGAGACGACGCCCATGAGCGCCACTGAGTCCGACCAGCCACACAATGCCGTGCCCGCTAACACCAAGGACAGCGGCATGACGGCCAAGAATCCGGCCAAGCGCCGCAAGACGCTGCTGATCGTGCTGCTGATCTTCATCGTGGCCGGCATCGTCTGGCTGTTGCTGTGGCTGCTGGTGTTCTCTACCCGCGAAACCACCGACGATGCCTATGTCGGCGGCAATCAGGTGGCCATATCGGCGCAGGTGCCCGGCACCGTGGTGGCGATTCTTGCCGACGACACCCAGCACGTTCAGGCCGGCCAGATCCTGGTCAAGCTGGACAACACCGACGCCAGCGTCCGCCTGGCCCAGGCCCAGGCGTCGCTGGCATCGGCGGTGCGTCAGGTGCGCCAGCAAACCGAATCGGCCAGCGGCAGCGATGCGGCGGTGACCGAACAGCGGGTGGCGTTGAAGAAAGCCGAGGCCGACCTGAAGCGCCGGCTGCCGCTGGTCGCACAGCAGGCCGAAGCGCCGGAGACCATCCAGCACCTGCGCGACGCGGTCGCTCAGGCCCGTGCCGCGTTGACCACCGCGCAGGCGCAGGCCTCCGCGCAGCATGCGTCTATTTCCGGCACCGATATCGCCAACAATCCGGCCGTGCTGCAGGCCCGCGCCAATTTCCGCGCGGTGTGGGTGGCCGCGCAGCGCAACGCCATCTATGCGCCGGTGTCCGGCTATGTCGCCCAGCGCAGCGTGCAGGTAGGCAACAGCGTGCAGGCCGGCCAGCAGCTGATGACCGTGCTGCCGCTGCACAACCTGTGGATCGACGCCAACTTCAAGGAAAGCCAGCTGCGTCACATCCGCATCGGCCAACCGGCCAAGATCGAGGCGGATATCTACGGAGGCAGCGTCGAGTATCACGGCAAGGTGATCGGTCTGGGCGCAGGCACCGGCAGCGTGTTTTCGCTGCTGCCGGCGCAGAACGCCACCGGCAACTGGATCAAGGTGGTGCAGCGCGTGCCGGTGCGCATTGCGCTGGACAATAACGAGCTGGACAAGCATCCGCTGCGCATAGGCCTGTCCAGCGACGTCACCGTCGACATCACCGACGACAAGGGTCCGGTGCTGGCTCCGCAGGGCGAACGTGCGCCGGTCGCCGAGACCACCGTTTACGAGCAGATGGCCAGCAAGGCCGATGCCGAGGCCGACAAGGTGATCCAGGCCAACCTGGGCGCGTCGGACAAAGCCGGCAGCGACCGCCCGAACTGACGTCGAATACGAGCCATGTCCGCCATTTCCTCCGACGCGACACCCGCGGACGCCACGCCGCTGAAGCCCCTGCAGGGCGCGATGCTGGCGCTGATGACTCTGGCCGTTGCATTCAGCACCTTCATGGAGGTGCTGGATACGACGATCGTCAATGTCGCCGTGCCGCATATTGCAGGCAGCCTGGGCGTGAGCCCGAACGAGGGCACCTGGGCGATCAGCTCGTACTCGATGGCCAGCGCGATCATGCAGCCGCTGACCGGCTGGATCGCCAAGCGTTTTGGCGAAGTGCGCACCTTCGTGGTATCCGTCGGCCTGTTCGTGCTGTTCTCGATGATGTGCGGGCTGGTTACCAGCATGCCGATGCTGGTGGTCGCCCGCCTGCTGCAGGGCGCCGGTTCCGGCCCGATGGTGGCGCTGGCGTTGTCGCTGCTGCTGGCCAATTATCCGAAGAGCAAACAGGGTATGGCGCTGGCGCTGTGGGCCATGACGGTGGTGATCGCGCCCGTGCTGGGGCCGATTCTCGGCGGCTGGCTTACCGATAATTATTCCTGGCCGTGGATTTTCTACATCAACGTGCCGGTTGGCATCATGGCGGCCGTGTCGACCTGGTTTCTGCTGCGCAAGCGCGAGTCGAAGATGGTCTATGCCCCGATCGACATGATCGGACTGGTACTGCTGGTGCTTGGCATCGGCTGCCTGCAGTTCATGCTCGACAACGGCAACGACAAGGACTGGTTCTCCTCGCCGCTGATTCTTGTGCTGGGCCTGGTCGCCCTGGTCAGCCTGGTTTTTCTCGTCGTGTGGGAGCTCAACGCCAAGTATCCGGTGATCGACCTGTCGCTGTTCAAGCAGCGCAACTTCACCATCGGCGTCATTGCCATGTCGTTGGGCATGCTGGCGTTTTTTGCGATCAACGTGGTATCGCCGCTGTGGCTGCAGACCACCCTGGGCTATACGGCGAGTTGGTCCGGGCTGACCAGCGCCTGGGTCGGCGTGCTGGCATTTCTGTTCTCGCCGCTGGTCGGCAGTTTGCTGGGCAAGTTTGACCTGCGCGCAATGATCAGCACCGCGTTCGTCATCCTGGCCAGCTGCTCGCTGTGGCTGTCCACCTTCGACAGCAGCGCCTCGTATATCAGCATGGTGTGGCCGCGGCTGGTGATGGGCATCGGCATTCCGCTGTTTTTCATCCCGTTGAACCAGATCTATCTTTCCGGCCTGCCGCCGGAACAGGTGGCCAGCGCTTCGGGCCTGGCCAACTTTTTCCGCACGCTGGGTGCCAGCGTATCCACCGCCATCACGGTGACGCTCTGGCAGCACCGCACCGAGTTCCACCACGCCTCGCTCACCGAAAACATCACCGCGGCACAGCCCGCCACCACCACGTTCATGCAGCATTTGCAGGGTGTGGGTCTTGCGGGCCAAAAAGGCCTCAGCGTGATTGAGCAACTGCTCAGCAGGGAAGCCGCGACCCTGGCCGTCAACGACATCTTCTGGGGCTGCAGCATTACCTTTGTGCTGCTCATTCCCTTGCTGTGGCTGGCGCGGCCGCCGTTCGGCAACGCCGCCGCCAAGGGGGCACATTGACGCCGAATGGCGAGAAATGCTGCGGTAAGACAGCTGCAGCATTTTTTCCTGCGCACGACTGGTGCGGCGCAATACCTTCTGGTAGTTTGTGCGGCATGGCACAAACCAAGCGAACCATCAAGAAGTACCCGAACCGCCGTCTTTACGACACGGAGATCTCCAGCTACATCACGCTGGAAGAAGTACGGCAGCTGGTGCTGGACAACGAGGACTTCGAAGTCCGCGATGCCAAGTCCGGCGAAGATCTGACACGTTCGGTGCTGCTGCAGATCATTTCCGAGAATGAGGGCGACGGCCAGCCGATGCTGTCGCCGCAGCTGCTGAGCCAGATCATCCGCTTTTACGGCGACTCGCTGCAGGGCTTTATGGGGCCATATCTGGAGCGCAGTCTGCAGGTATTTCTCGACCAGCAGACGCAGTTCCGCAGCCAGCTCAACAGCCTGATGGGCCAGACACCCTGGACCATGCTGAACGACCTCACCGAGCGCAATATGGATGCCTGGAAGGCGATGCAGCGCGGCTTTATGGATACGGCCGCTCAGGTCGTTCAGCCGCCGGGCACGCCCGGTCGCGGCGGCAAGAAAACGGGCTGATTCAAGCCGCCGCTGTTCTTTGGCGCCGATGCGTAGCGCGTCTTTTTCCTTATCTTCATCCGCTGCAGCACAGCATGTGCTGTCCTGCCGCATGAGCCATGACATGTTGGAAAACGCATGAGTGCATCCGCCGCTCGAAAACGTGTCGCCGTGGTCACTGGAGGCATCGGTGGGCTGGGTACGGAAATATGTCGCCATCTTGCCCAGGCTGGTCGCCAGGTTGTCGCGGTGGATCTTGCAGCGCGCGAGGAGCGCGTGCAGCAGTTTCACGCAGACCTCGCTGACGTTGCTGAAGCCATTGCGTTCGAACCGGTCGATGTAACGGACTTCAACAGCTGCCAGCAGCTTATCTCGCGCATCAAGGCGCAACACGGCAGCGTCGACGTGCTTGTCAACGCCGCCGGCATCACGCGAGACGCCAGCCTGCGCAAGATGACGCCGGAGCAGTGGCATCAGCTGATGCAGGTGAACCTCGACGGTGTGTTCAACATGTGCCGCAACGTGATCGAAGGCATGATCGAGCGCGAGTTTGGCCGCATCATCAATATCAGCTCGGTGAATGGCCAGACCGGCCAATTCGGGCAGACCAACTATTCCGCGGCCAAGGCCGGCGTGCACGGTTTCAGCATGGCGCTGGCGCGCGAAACGGCGAGCAAGGGCATCACGGTAAACACGGTGTCGCCCGGCTACTGCGACACGCAGATGGTGGCCGCCGTGGCCGCCGACGTTCGCGAGCAGATCATTGCCGGCATTCCGGTAGGAAGGCTGGGTACGCCCGCTGACATTGCCCGCGCCGTGAGCTTTTTCAACAGCGACGACAACGGCTACATCACCGGCGCCAACCTGCCGGTCAACGGCGGCTATTTCATGAGCTTCTAGTGTCGCAGTCCGCGCCACCACGAGCCCACATGACTATGCTTTAGCGCTCAGATCGACCGGCTACTGACAGGCGCGACGGGTCGTTTTTCTTTCTCTGGAAGCCGCATGGCGAAGCAACCCATCACCCTCATTGGCGGCGGCCTGGTTGGCGCGCTGCTGGCGCAGCAGCTTGCCCAGCGCGGCTTTGCGGTCGAGGTATACGAGAAATATCCCGACCCGCGCTTCACCGGATTTTCCGGCGGCCGCTCGATCAACCTGGCCCTGGCCGAACGTGGCCTGCAGGCTCTGCGCACGGCTGGGCTGGCCGACGACGTGCTGCAACACGCGGTGATGATGCGCGGGCGCATGGTGCATGGTCGCGACGGCCGCACCAGCCTTCAGCGCTACGGCGTCGACGACAGCGAGGTGATCTGGTCGGTCTCGCGCAGCACCCTGAATACCCTGCTGCTGGATGCCGCCGAAGCCGCCGGCGCGCAGATTCATTTCGGCCAGTCGCCGCACGATTTCGACTTCGACCGGCAGCAGATGCAGGTGACCGATGCGGCCGGCGCGACGCGACTTGTGCCATTCGGCATGCTGATCGGTGCCGATGGCGCTGGCTCCGGTGTGCGTGCGGCGATGAACGCCTATACGCCGCTGGGCGAGCGGGTCGAATGGCTGGGGCATGGCTACAAGGAGCTGGAAATTCCGCCGGTCGACGAACTGCCCGCCTCGCTGGTGCGTGGCAGCGGCGCCTACGGCCAGTTTGCGATCGAGCCGCATGCGCTGCATATCTGGCCGCACGGCGGCTATATGTGCATTGCGCTGCCGAATACGGAAGGCAGCTTCACGGTGACGCTGTTCCTGCCCAACGATGGCAGCTCGCCCAGCTTTGCCAGCCTGCCGGACGCGGCCACCGCCGCCGCCTTTTTCCGCGAAGACTTTCCCGGCCTGCTGCCGCTGATGCCCAAATTTGTCGAAGACTACGACGGCCATCCGGTCGGCATGCTGGCGACGCTTTATCTGGACCGCTGGCACCTGGACGGCCGCGCCCTGCTGATCGGCGACGCGGCGCACGCCATCGTGCCCTTCCACGGCCAGGGCATGAACTGCGGTTTCGAGGACACCGTGGTGCTGACCGATCTGCTGGCCGAAGCGCCGAACGACAGCGCCGACGTATTCGCCGAGTTCCAGCGCATCCGCCATCCCGATGCCAACGCCATTGCCACCATGGCGCTGGAAAACTATGTCGAGATGCGCGACTCGGTTGCCGACGCCCATTATCTGGCCAAGCGCAAGCTGGGCGTGCTGCTGGCCGAGCGCGCGCCCGAATACTATATGGCGCGCTATCGCATGGTGACCTTCACCCACCTGCCCTACGCGTACGCGCTCGAACGCGGGCGCGCGCAGGACGCGCTGCTGGATGAACTGCTGCACGACTCCAACGATGTCGGCAGCGTCGATCTCGATGCCGCGGTCGCCCTGCTGAAAGCCAGCCTGCCACCGCTGCCGCCGCTGCGCCATGGATGAGGCGCTGCTGCAGGCGTACCGCGATACCGACTATCTGGTGTGCCTGGATCACGTCGAGTGGTCTTGCATCACGATCGATCAGCCTCTGCCGGATTCTTTGCAGCGAAAGGTCGGCGACAACGGCTGGGGATTCATCACAGCATGGAATCCCCTCTCCGAAGCCCGTGCCCTGGCGGACAACCTGGCCGCGCAACGCGCGCTTTTTGACGAGCTTGT
>CBAAAD010000179.1:0-6177 GCA_964658785.1 uncultured Methylobacterium sp. | reverse complement strand
AAGGAATCACCTTGTTCATACACGTCGAAACACGGCGGAGGCCTCGTTGGCATTGAGCTCAGTCGCCTGAGTATCAAACCCATCGATCCAGCGAAAAGGAAATGGTTTGCACGCGGCGAAATTGAAGGGGCGCAGAGGGTTCCGCTGCCGCAGGTCCGCGATCAACCGTGGCTGTTCTATTGCAGATACTGCGAAGACTGGCGCTAACGAACATGCGTTCCATGCGTCTCAACTGCGCCTCTTTTCTAGCGCAATCATCACAAGCCATTGGCTTGCTCGCCTTGCAGCGGATTGATGCCCGAATAAGGATCAGTCAGCGGATAGCGTTATAAAGCTCAGAATAGCGGGGAGAAAACAGTCCGGCTCGCACTGATCTTCACCGGAATGACATAGCTCGTCTCAGCAGTCATCATATCGACAACGTTCGCAGACGCTATTGATAACGATGGATCCTCGACTTAATCGCCGGCAGCAGGAATTGATCGCTCTCGTTCAGCGCGAGGGATTTGTGGCGGTCGAGGAAGCAGCGCTGCATTTCGACGTCACGGCGCAGACCATTCGGCGTGATCTGGCCACACTCTGCGACGCAGGCCTGTTGCGTCGCTATCACGGCGGCGTAAGTCTTCCATCTAGCGTGGAAAATCTCGCCTATACCGCTCGTAAAACACTCTTACAGCCAGAGAAGCAGCGCATCGCCAGTCTCGTTGCCCAGCACATTCCCGATGATGCATCGCTCTTCATCAATCTGGGGACCACAAATGAAGACGTGGCGCGTGCGCTGCTGACGCACAAAGGTCTTCGCATCATCACCAATAACCTCAACGTGGCAATCATGTTGAGCAATAACCCGTCGTTCGAAGTCATCGTGGCAGGCGGCGTTGTGCGCGGGCGCGACCACGGTGTAACGGGTGAGGCAACCATTGAACTGATCCGTCAGTTCAAGGTGGACTTCGGCATCGTCGGTATTTCCGGAATCGACATGGACGGCACGTTACTCGATTTCGATTTTCAGGAAGTGCGCGTCGCGCAGGCGATCATCGAGCATTCCCGGCAGGTGTATCTGGCCGCGGACCACAGCAAAATCGGCCGCAATGCCCTGGTGCGTCTGGGTTCGATTGCCCGTATCGACGCCTGGTTCACCGACAGCGCTCCACCCGATCCGCTCATTGCGGTACTCGAGCAATGTGAGACGCAGCTGCATATCGCCAGCTGAATCCCGTCCGTCCAGTCATCCAGTCACTTTGTGGCAAACGATGAGGAAGCCTTCCGCGGCTTCGCTGCATTGCAGCGTGCATCGTTCGTAAATGTTCGAATATGATTGTTCATAGCAAATTAAGGCCTAAATTCCTGCTTTAATGTGCGAACGCAGTACGTTCGTTTTCGTTTTTCGTAAATCAAGCGATTTCTCGGTCAACTGGCTTCCTCTTGTTCGAGGGCCGATCGAGTGAGTGTTTCTGGGAGTTCTTTATGTTGGAGCAGGTCGATGTACTGGTGGTGGGTGGCGGCATCAATGGCGTGGGTATTGCGCGTGATGCGGCTGGCCGTGGCCTGTCAGTGGTCCTCTGCGAACGCGATGACCTCGCTTCGCATACTTCCAGCGCGAGTACCAAGCTGATTCACGGTGGCCTGCGCTACCTGGAACAGTTTGAATTTGCGTTGGTGGGGAAAGCGCTTGCCGAACGCGAGGTGCTGCTGAAGGCGGCGCCTCACATCATCTGGCCGCTGCGCTTTGTGTTGCCGCATCAGCCGCATCTTCGTCCGGCCTGGATGATTCGCATCGGCCTGTTTCTGTACGACCACCTCGGCCGTGGCCGCCGTACCCTGCCGGGGTCACGCCGCATTCGTTTCAGCAAGCATGTGGTCGGTGGCCCCTTGCGCGATGAATTCCACGTTGGATTTGTCTACTCCGATGCCTGGGTGCAGGACGCGCGGCTGGTCGTTCTCAACGCGATGGACGCCGCGCAGCGTGGCGCCGAGATACTCACTCACACGCGTTGCGTCAGCGCGAAGCGCGATGGTGATCAATGGATCGCCGAACTGGAATCTGCTGGAGGCGTTCGTCGTACGGTTCGCGCACGGGCGCTGGTCAATGCGGCCGGTCCATGGGCGGCGAGCTTTCTCGACGATGTTGCCAAGGTCAAGCATGGCCATGCGCTTCGCCTGATCAAGGGCAGCCATATTGTTGTGCCCAAGCTGTTCGACCATCGTTACGCCTACATCTTTCAGCAGCCCGATCGCCGCATCGTTTTTGCCATTCCCTACGAGCGTGATTTCACGTTGATCGGCACCACCGATGTCGAGTACAAGACCGATCCAGCGCATCCGACCATCGACCAGGAAGAAACCGCTTATCTATGCGAGGCGACCAACCGCTACTTCAAGCTCAGCCTGAAGCCTGCGGACGTCGTGTGGAGTTACAGCGGCGTGCGCCCGTTGCTGGAAGACAAGAGCGGCAACGCTTCTGAGGTCACGCGCGACTATCACATCGAACTGGATGGCAGTAACGGGCCGCCACTTCTGAATGTGTTCGGCGGCAAGCTCACCACGTATCGCAAGCTCTCCGAGGAAGCGCTGGATCTGCTTGGCGAAGCCCTGGGTAGCGCCAAGCCCGCGTGGACCGCCGATGCGCGGCCGCTGCCCGGGGGCGGTGAATCCGATATCGATGCGTTGCTTGACGACGTGCGTGCCAGTCGCCCTTGGCTGCCCGAAGCCATGGCCTGGCGGTTGGTGCATAACTACGGCACGCGCACGCGCGATCTACTGGGTGATGCTGACGGCCTGGGCGCACTCGGAGAACACTTCGGCGCTGACCTTTATCAGATCGAAGTCGATTACCTCATCCGCCACGAGTGGGCGACTGAAGCCGAAGACATTCTCTGGCGCCGCAGCAAGCTTGGCTTGCGCGTCAACCCCGATGATGTGGCGCGACTGAAGGCGTATCTCGCCAGAGTTTCCGCTCGATAAAAGCCAGCGAATACAACTGACGCTTATCGAGCCTATGTAGGCTGCACGCCATGCGTGTCAGCAACCATGCGGCATGAAAATCAAAAGGTGGAGCGAGATGCGCAAACTCACAGGTGAATTGATTTCTGAAGCCATAGCGATGTTCATCATCATCGCCTTTGGCGATTCGGTGGCAGCGATGTACATCCTCTACGACCCCAGTCCGTACCAAAATGCTTATTGGGGGGTGTGTATCTCCTGGGGCATGGCGGTAACCCTGGCGATCTATGCAACGGGCTCGGTGTCCGGTACCCACGCGAACCCGGCCGTGACCCTTGCGCTGGCGATCTTCCGCGACTTTGAATGGAAAAAAGTGGTCCCCTACTGGCTGGCCCAGATCGTCGGCGGATTTGCTGGCGCGGCGATCGTCTACGTACTTTTCGGGCCGGTGATCGATCACTTCAATGCAACCCAGCATCTGACGCGGGAAGCCGGTGGCGCCGCTGGCGTGTTCTTTACTCATCCCGGCTTGGCGATTACGCCAATGCATGCACTGCTTGATCAGATCATTCTTACGGCCTTTCTACTGTTCGGCATCTTTGCGATTACCGAGCAGTACAACGAGATGGCGCCGATGGCCAATTCCGGTGCCGTGATGATCGGCCTATTGGTCGCCATCATCGGCTCGTGCATGGGCTACCTGGAAGCGTGGGCGCTTAACCCGGCGCGTGATTTCGGACCGCGCCTGTTCGCCTACCTGGCCGGATGGGATACAGCGGCCTTTCCATCACCGGGCAATTACTGGTGGGTGCCGATCGTCGGTCCGCTGATCGGCGGTGTCGTGGGCGGCGGCGCGTATCAATGCCTGATTCGCCCATTCCTTCCGGCGCGAGTGCGTGCCGCTGAAGAAGAGCGTGCTGCGTTGGCTGCATCCGGCGGCGCCGTTCGGAAATAAGTTTTCGCGACTTTCTCCGGCCGTCTCGCCCATGACGTGACGATTCGGCTCGGCGGCGCTCTTAAATATTCTGACCATGCGAGGCGAATTCCATGAGCAAGCAATACATCCTGGCGATTGACCAGGGCACCACCAGCTCACGTTCCATGCTGTTTGACCACGACGGCCAAGTCGTCGGCACAGCACAGCGCGAGTTCAGTCAGATCTTTCCACAACCCGGTTGGGTCGAGCACAACCCGCGCGAAATCCTGACCAGCGTGCTGGTGACGCTTACCGAAGTGATCAACAACGCGCAGGTCAGCGCCGAATCGATCGCAGGTATCGGCATCACCAATCAGCGTGAAACGGCTGTGGTGTGGGACAAGGCCACCGGTCAGCCGATCTACAACGCGATCGTCTGGCAGTCGCGCCAGACGCGCGAAATCTGCGACCAACTTCAGGCCGAAGGCTACGAAGACATGGTGCGCGAAAAAACCGGCCTGCTGATCGACGCCTATTTTTCCGGCACCAAGGTGAAGTGGATACTCGACAAGGTTGAGGGCGCGCAAGAAAAAGCCGAGAAGGGCGAGCTGCTGTTCGGCACCATCGATACCTGGCTCATCTGGAACCTCACCGGCGGCAAGGCACACGTCACCGATTACACCAACGCGTCGCGCACGCTGATGTTCAACATCCACACGAAAGAGTGGGATGACGAGCTGCTGAAAATGCTCGACGTGCCGCGTGCGATGCTGCCCGACGTTCGTTCGTCCAGCGAAGTTTATGGAACGACCCTGCCGCAGTATCTTCTGGGCCGCGAAGTGCCGATTGCCGGCGTCGCCGGCGACCAGCAGGCTGCGCTGTTTGGCCAGGCGTGTTTCGAGCCGGGCCTGGCCAAGAATACTTACGGCACCGGCTGCTTCATGCTGATGAATACCGGTGAGAAGGCCGTAGCGTCCAAGAATGGGTTGCTCACCACCATCGCGTGGGGCATTGATGGCAAGGTTGAGTACGCTCTGGAAGGCAGCGTATTCGTCGCCGGTTCGGTGGTGCAATGGCTGCGCGATGGCTTGCGCATGCTCGGCAAGGCCAGCGATTCGGAGTCCTACGCCGAGCGCGCCCGCGACAACGACGGCGTGTACTTCGTGCCGGCATTCGTCGGCCTGGGCGCACCGTACTGGCGCAGCGATGTGCGCGGCGCCGTATTCGGCCTGTCGCGCGGCACGACCAAGGAGCAGTTCATTCGCGCGGCGCTGGAGTCGATGGCATATCAGACGCGCGACGTGCTGGCTGCCATGGAAACCGACTCGGGCATTGCGGTGAAAGAGTTGCGCGCTGACGGCGGCGCGATCTCGAACGATTTCATGGCGCAGTTTCAGGCCGATATTCTCGATATCCCGGTGCTGCGTCCGGAAGTCCAGGAAACCACGGCGCAGGGTGCGGCGTATCTCGCGGGCCTCGCCACCGGCTTCTGGTCCAGTCGCGAAGAGATAGCCAAGATATGGAAAGTGGACAGGCGTTTTGAGCCTGCCATGCAGGAGGATCATCGCGAAAAACTCTACGCAGGCTGGAAGCAGGCGGTCGAGGCGACGATGGGCTTCAAGGTCAAAGCGTAAGGCGAATTGAAGCGCGTCAATCTTTAGAAATAATGTGATAGAAAAAGCATGGGCGGCGTATCACCACGCCGCCCATGCTCCTATTGATCACCTACGCGCGGATGAATCAGGCGAACGCATAACCGAACTGATCGGCAAACTCGGCCGCAAATTCGTCATAGGTAAAGCTCTGATTCTGCGTGCCGGGATGCTCCACCTTCAATGCGCCCATCAACGACGCCATGCGGCCGATGGTCGGCCAGTCGAGGCCGCGCATGATGCCGAAGATCAGGCCCGCGCGATACGCATCGCCACAGCCGGTGGGGTCGATGATCTTGCGCTCGCGTGCCGGCGGAATCTGGTGCGTTTCGCCGCCGACGTGGATCACCGAACCGCGTGGCCCGTGCGTCACGATATAGGCCGTGACGTGCGACGCGATTTCCGCAGCGCTCCAGCCGGTACGCGTCTGCAAGAGCTGTGATTCGTAATCGTTGACGATCACGTAGATTGCCTTCTCGATCATCGCGCGAAATTCGTCGCCGTTGAACAGCGGCATCGCCTGGCCGGGATCGAAGATAAACGGCACGCCGCGCGCCGCAAACTCGTCCACGTGCTGCAGCATCGCCTCGCGACCGTCGGGAGCCACGATGCCGAAGGCGATATCCTTGATGTCGCGCACGTGGTTTTCCTGCGCGCTCGACATCG
>CBAAAD010000178.1:0-6205 GCA_964658785.1 uncultured Methylobacterium sp. | reverse complement strand
CGAGCTTGATGTCGAGGCCGAGCTTGCCGAATTCCTTGAACGCCACCTTGGCGATATCGGGATCGGCGGCGCCGAGGAATTCCGGCAATGCCTCCAGCACGGTCACTTCGGCGCCGAGACGGCGCCATACGCTGCCCAGCTCCAGGCCGATCACGCCGGCGCCGATCACGCCCAGGCGCTTCGGCACGGTGTCGAGTTCCAGCGCGCCGGCGTTGTCGATGATGTGCTTGCCGTCGAACTTGGCAAACGGCAGTTCGATCGGCACCGAGCCCGACGCCAGGATCACGTTGGTCGCGCTGATGGTCTGCTTCTGGCCATCGTTGCCGCTGACCTCGACCTCGTTGTCTTTCAGCAGCTTGCCGGTACCGAAATAGCTGGTGATCTTGTTGGCCTTGAACAGCTGGGCCACGCCGCCGGTGAACTGTTTGACGATCTTTTCCTTGCGTCCGATGAAGGTTTTCAGATCGACCCTGGCATTTTCCACGCTGATGCCGTGCGCGGGCAGGTTGTGCGCCAGGTTGTAGAACTGCTTGGACGAATCCAGCAACGCTTTCGAGGGAATGCAGCCGACGTTGAGGCAGGTGCCGCCCAGCGCCGCCTTGCCGTCCTTGCCGGCCCAGGCGTCGACCACGGCGGTCTTCAGACCCAGCTGCGCGGCGCGGATGGCGGCGTGATAACCGGCCGGGCCGCCGCCGATGACGATGACGTCGAATTTGTCGCTCATGGTTTACGTCCTTTCAAAGCGGGAACAAGGAACAGGGAACGGGGAACGGTAATCCGGAGCGGCTTGCTGTGCCGTTCCCCGATTCCCGCTCCCCGTTCCCGCGTCAAATTTAAATGCCGAGCAGCATCCGCTGCGGATTCTCGAGCTGATCCTTGATGTCGACCAGGAACAGCACCGCATCCTTGCCGTCGATGATGCGATGGTCGTAGGAAATGGCGATGTACATCATCGGCGCGACAATCACCTGGCCGTTCTCGACGATCGCGCGGTCCTTGATCGTGTGCATGCCCAGAATCGCGCTCTGCGGCGGGTTGACGATCGGCGTGGAAAGCAGCGAACCGAAGGTTCCACCGTTGGTGATGGTGAACGTGCCGCCCTGCAGATCGTCCAGGCCCAGCTTGCCGTCGCGGGCCTTCTTGGCGTAATCGGCAATGCCCTGTTCGATGTCGGCAAAGCCCATGTTCTGTACGTCGCGCAGCACCGGCGTGACCAGGCCCTTCTCGGTCGACACCGCGATCGAAATGTCCTGGTAACCGTGATACATGATGTCGTTGCCGTCGACCGAGGCGTTGACGATCGGGCGACGCTTCAACGCCTCGGCCGCGGCCTTGACGAAGAAGCTCATGAAACCGAGCTTGATGCCGTGGGTCTTCTGGAACTGCTCGCCCAGCGACTTGCGCATCTTGGTGACTTCGGCGAGGTTCACTTCGTTGAACGAGGTCAGCATGGCAATCGAGTTCTTCGACTGCATCAGACGCTCGGCGATCTTGGCGCGCATGCGGGTCATCGGTACGCGCTCTTCCGGACGCGAACCCGGAGTCGGCTTGGCAGCTGCCGGCGCGGCCTTCGCGCCACCCTCCTTTCCATAGTTGACCAGGTCTTCCTTGGTCACGCGGCCGTCGCGGCCGGTGCCTTCGACCTTGGAGGCGTCGATCTTCTGTTCGGTGGCCACACGCAGGCCGGCTGGCGACAGATCCTCATTGCCCTTGCCGGAAGCCTTTTCAGCTTTGGGCGCTTCGGACTTGGCCGCGGCGACGGGCGCCGGCGTCTCGTTCTTGGCTTCTGCCTTGGGTTCTTCTTTGGCTGCCGCTGCGCCTTCCTCGATGATCGCGATGATCTGTTCGCTGTTCACGGTGTCGCCCACTTCGTGCTTGATTTCCTTCAGCACGCCGTCCACCGGGGAAGGAACTTCCAGCACCACCTTGTCGGTTTCGAGATCGACCAGGTTCTCGTCGCGCTTCACCGCGTCGCCGGCTTTCTTGTGCCAGGTGGCGATGGTGGCGTCGGAGACCGACTCGGGCAGTACGGGGACTTTGACTTCGATCGACATGGGGAATCCTAGGTTTTAGCGCTCGTGGGCGAGCGCGAAGGTCATAAAGCGGCCAAACATCTTATTCTGCCGAGTGATCCGTGCCGACCGGCGCGACAAGCGCCTGCTCGACCAGTGCAGCCTGTTCGGCAACGTGCGTGTTGAGGTGGCCGGCAGCAGGTGCCGCGGAGCGCGCGCGACCCGCATACGACAGGCTGTGCTTGCTGCTGACGCAGGCCTGCAGGTGATGACGAATTTGGAACCACGCGCCCTGATTCATCGGCTCTTCCTGGCACCAGAACACTTCCTTGGCCGCCGGGTACTTCTCCAGTTCCGCGGTGACTTCGGCGCGCGGGAAGGGATACAGCTGCTCGACGCGGACGATGGCGACATCCTTCAGCTCGCGCTTCTCGGATTCTTCCAGCAGGTCGTAGTACACCTTGCCGGAGCACAGCACCATGCGCTTCACCTTCTTCGGCGCCAGCTCGCGGTGCTCGCCGATCACCAGCTGGAAGCTGCCGTTGGCCAGCTCGTCCAGGCTGGAAACGGCCAGCTTGTGACGCAGCAGCGATTTGGGCGTCATCACGATGAGCGGCTTGCGCACCGGGCGCAACATCTGGCGGCGGATCATGTGGAAATCCTGCGCCGGCGTGGTCGGCACGCAGACCTGCATGTTTTCCATCGCGCACAGCTGCAGAAAACGCTCCAGGCGCGCCGAGGAATGCTCCGGGCCCTGGCCTTCGTAACCGTGCGGCAGCAGCAGCACCAGGCCGCTGAGACGGTTCCACTTTGCTTCGCCGGAGCTGATGAACTGGTCGATGACGACCTGCGCGCCGTTGGCGAAATCGCCGAACTGCGCTTCCCAGATATTGAGCGTGTCCGGATCGGTGGTCGAGTGCCCATATTCAAAGGCCATGACCGCTTCTTCGCTGAGCAGCGAGTCGATCACTTCGACGTCGGCGCCTTCGCGAATAGTGGCCAGCGGCAGGAATGTGTGGCCGTCTTTCTGGTCATGCAGCACGGCATGGCGATGGAAGAACGTGCCGCGGCCGGAATCCTGGCCGACCATGCGCAGGTCGTGGCCGCTGTCGATCAGGGTGGCGTAAGCCAGGTTTTCGGCAAAGCCCCAGTCGGCGGCCTGCTCGCCGGCGGCCATCTTGCGGCGGTCGTCGTAGATCTTGGCGACGCGCGCCTGCAGCGTGAGATCGGCGGGCAGGGTGAGGATCTGGTTGGCCAGCTCCTGCAGCTTGTTCTTCGGCACCGTGGTGTCGGCCGGGGTCGACAGCTTGCCGCCGACGAAGCGTGCCCAGTCGACCGGGCGATCGCGGTTGGGCGACGGATCGAGGTCGGCCATGGGCGCGCCGGCTTCGAGGCGATCGCGGTACGCCTCGAACTGCTTCTGCGGCTCGCCCTCGGCCAGTACGCCTTCCTTGACCAGCTTCTGCGCGTACAGATCGCGGGTGGTCGGACGCTTGCGGATGATCTGATACATCACCGGCTGCGTCGCCGATGGCTCATCGGCTTCGTTATGACCGTGGCGGCGGTAGCAGACCAGGTCGATGACGACGTCCTTGCGGAACGTCTTGCGGAATTCGTAGGCGAGGCGGGTGACTTCGATCACCGCTTCCGGGTCGTCGCCGTTTACGTGAAACACCGGCGCATTGACCATCTTGGCCAGGTCGGTGCAGTACAGCGTGGAACGGGCGTCCTGCGGGTTCGAGGTGGTGAAGCCCACCTGGTTGTTGATCACGATGTGCAGACTGCCGCCGACCTTGAAGCCGCGCGTCTGCGACATGTTGAACAACTCCATGTTCACGCCCTGGCCGGCCATGGCCGCATCGCCGTGGATGATCACGGCCATCGACTTTTCGTGCATGGTGTCGCGGCGGCGCGTCTGGCGCGAATGCACCGAGCCGGAAACCACCGGGTTGACGATTTCCAGATGCGAGGGATTGAACGCCAGCGCCACGTGCACGCCGCCCTTCGGCGTCTTGATATCGGCCGAGAAGCCCATGTGGTACTTCACGTCGCCCGAGTGCGCCGGGTCGTCCGGATGCTCGAAGCGGCCTTCGAATTCGTCGAACAGCGTCTTCGGCGCCTTGCCCAGAATGTTGACCAGCACGTTGAGGCGGCCGCGATGGGCCATGCCGATCACGAGCTCCTTGATGCCGTTGTTGCCGGCGGCGCGCACCACGTCGTCGAGCATTGGGATCAGGCTGTCGCCGCCTTCCAGCGAAAAGCGCTTCTGGCCGACGTACTTGGTGTGCAGATAGCGCTCCAGGCCCTCGGCGCCGTTGAGGCAGTCGAGCACGCGCTGCTGGCCGGCCTTGTCCAGGCCGCTCTTGCCTGCACGCTGCTCGAGCCGCGTATAGATCCAGTGGCGCTGCTCGTGATTGCTGATGTACATGAACTCGGCGCCGATGGTGCTGGCATAGGTTTTCTTCAGGCTGGTCAGCAGCTCGCCCAGCTTCATGCGCTTGCCGTCGCCGGCATAGTTGCCGGTATCGAACTCGGTGCTGAGGTCAGCGTCGGAGAGGCCGTGGAACGCCAGGCCAAGATCGGGCGCCGGCATTTTTTCGGTCAGGCCCAGCGGGTCGAGTTCGGCGGCGAGGTGGCCGCGCGAGCGGTAAGCGGTGAGCAGGCGCAGTACGCCGGCCTGCTTGCGCGCGTGCTCGTCGTCACCGGCAGACACCACCGTGGCGCCGTTGTGGCGCTGCCTCTGTGCTGCTTCGATGCGCGCGATGGCCGGCACGTGCGATACGTCGCCCGACTCGCGGCCTTTGAACGTTTCGAAGTAGCGACCCCAGTCGGAGGATACCGACGAGGCGTCGGCGAGCCAGGAGTCATAAAGGGATTCGACGTAATCGGCGTTGCCGCCAGCGAGTTGCGAAGAGTCGAAAAACTCGCGGATCAGATTAGTACTCACGTCACCACCGGCAGAGAAGGGATGCTTACCCATCCGTGTGACTGTGAAGTCGCGGTTGTTCGCCGCTAATGCAAGCCCGACGGAACGCCCCCACGGATGGCTGGGGAGAAAGCCGAACGATTATACCCTTTGCCTGCTGCGGCGCGGCAACCCAAACCGCCACAAAATGCCAAGTTCGCTGGTATCGATACTGGTCCTCTGGCGACAGTTTCACCGGAGAGTGCGTTTTTGCGCGCTTTGTCGATGGCCGGCGTGATATGCGGGTGAAACGTCGGGCCAGCTGATGTTCAGCCGAACGTCGACGCCGGGTGGTTTGGTGCCTAGATATTGAGCGTCTGCAGTACGCTGGCGCGCTCGGAGCGCTCCCAAAGCTCGTCGAAATGCTTCTGCAGCGGCGCGGCAGAAGCGCGGTCATGACGGGCCGCACGCCCCTGAGGACGATCGGCTTCTGGCAGAAACAGGTAGCCGCCGATGTCGTTGAGCAAGTAGGCGCAGATATAGGCCAGGTCGGCCTCCTCGACCGGCATGCGTACCTGCATCGCACTGGGAAGGCGCTGCACCAGCGCGATCAGTCGGTGGCTGTTGCGCAGCGCGGCCGCGGGATCGTGCAGCAGGATGCGGATCTGCGCACCGCGGCCGGAGATCGCCACGCGCCGGAATTCGGCGAGCTCTTCCGTGCTGGCGTATTGATCGTTAGCAAGCAGCGGCAGGTGGATGCACAGCCGATGGCGTGCATCGGCGAGAATCTGCGCGCGAGCTGCTGCCGCTTCGGCCCTGCTGGTGAGCGGCAGGGCGTGGATATCGCGAAGCGGCTCTGCCTCATCATTGTCGGTTGAAGTAAGCGTCAGCGACATCGCGCGGTGCGGCAGGCCGGCATCGTCGAATACATCGCCGTAAGCGACGAAACCCTCGCGCTCATAGAAACCGATCGCGCTCACCTGCGCGCCGAGCGTGACCTCGCTCCAGCCCAGCGTGCGGGCGCGCTGGATGAGTTCGCGCAGCAAGGCCGCGCCGACGCCCTGGCCACGCCATTCGCGCAATACCGCCATGCGGCCGATCTTGTGCTCGGGCGACAGGCGCGCGCAGCCGATGGCTTGGCCGGCCTCGTCGCGCGCCAGCACGTGCCAGCATTGGGCATCCAGGCCGTCGCGCTCGCGCGACTCGGGCACGCCTTGCTCCACCACGAAAACCTGCTGGCGAATGCCGGCCAGCGCATCGCGATCGCGTTCGCGCGACCAGTCGGCAA
>CBAAAD010000177.1:0-6215 GCA_964658785.1 uncultured Methylobacterium sp. | reverse complement strand
CCGTTGAGGCCGACGGCGACAAGTCCGGCGCCCACCGGATTGCCCGGCTTGCCAACGACGAACACATGCGCACCCTTGACGATGGCCGTTTTATCGGACGGCTGAAAGCTGACGACGGGCACGTTAGCCGGCACGTTGATGGTCTTTTCGCCCTTGCCGTAGTCCACCACGAGGGTACGCGCACCCGAGCCGGATGACGTCTTGACGGTGCCGTTGGTCATCGCCGACTTCGCTGCGCCGCTCTTGCTCTGCTTGACGGTGCCATTGGTCATCGCCGAACTGGCACCGCTCTTGGCCGGCAGATCCCAGGCGTAATCGCCCAGGCCAGTGCCCTTCATGGAGTCAGGAAACACGACGACTTCCAGCGCGCGGGCGCCGGACGCACCGGGCACGTTGGCCGTGCCGATGAACGTGCCGGACTTGATCGCATCGAGGCTGCTCGGCACCACGCCAGTGATCTTCGTTTCCGCTGCCAGCGCAATCGTCTGCGGGCCGGTAGCCGTCTGCACGGTGAAGCCGGTGCTGCTGACATCGAGCACGGTACCGCGAATATGCACGGGCGCGGCGGGCTGATCGGCAGCAACGGCCGGCATCCATGCGGCGACCGACAGAGCGGCCGCCATGGCGGTGAGTGCGGCCTTGCGCTTGAAGGTGATTATGTTCATGTGTCTGTCCTTGGTTGAGGTGATGACTTTATGGATAGGTGTCCAACTCGACACATTCGTCGCGAACCCGTCGAGAGTTACGCTCATGCTCGGTGGGCCGAACCCGAGCTTGCCCGCGGATCGTGAACCTTGCGACGGAAAGCGGTGTGAAACACCCTGATCTGCTGAATTGCCAGCGATGCCAGCGATGCCGATGTGCTGTTGATTGATTGCGGCTCATTGAGGACATCGCGGCAGGCCGTCTCGGTGAGTTTCAGGCCTCCACTCCCGCCAGCGTCGGCCAAAGCATTCTGGGCCGACGCACTCTCGATGGCTGCGGGCAAGCGCATCACGCCGAGCGCGTGGCAGACCAAAGCGATTTTCGCCGCCGTCACCCTGCTGCTCGACTCACTCTCACCAGGCCGCACCGCGCTGACATCGTATGGGAGCGTTGACCGGTGCAAGGATTTACCGAGAGCAATCTGGCCAGACGCTCTAGGAAAGCGCCTTCGCCAGCGCGGATACTGGGACGGCTCGTGCGTCCAGCATGAAATCAGCGGCACGCTCGCCGATCATCGCGCTCGGTGCCTGGGTGTTGCCCGAGATCAGGGTAGGCATGATCGACGCATCGGCGACGCGCAAATGGCTGACCCCGCGTACGCGCAGCTGCGGATCAACTGGCGCACTCGCGTCGCTGCCCATGCGACAGGTGCCGACCGGGTGGTAAATGGTGTCGGCATGATCGCGGATGGTTTGACGCAATACGTTCTCGTCCGCGCTGTCGGCGTGGTAGTACGTCTTGCCGGCATAGCGCGCAAAAGCCGGCGCCGCCAGAATGTTCTGTGCGATGCGCGCACCCGCGACCAGCGTATCCAGATCGCCGGGATGCGACAGATAGCCGGGGTCGATCATCGGCGCCTTGCGCATGTCGTTTGATGCCAGCCGCACCACCCCTCGGCTTTGCGGACGCAGGTTGCAGACATGCAGACTCAGCCCACGCGTGAGATGCGTCTTGCGATTGTGGTTATCCACGATGCCGATGCACAGATGCAGCTGGATGTCCGGACGATCCAGCTCATTGCGCGTTTTCAGAAAGCCGCCCGCTTCGGCGACGTTGCTGGTCAGCATGCCGGTGCCCTGCTTATATGGCTTGATCGCCCGCAGGATCTGCGGAAACGCCGATGGCACAATGCCCAGCAGCTCGCGATCGTTGGTGGCGCGGCAGATGGTGAAGTCCAGATGGTCCTGCAGATTGCCACCGACCTCGGGGCTGTCGTGCAGCACATCGATACCCAGAGAACGCAGATGATCGGCCGGTCCGATGCCCGACATCATCAGCAGCTGCGGCGTGCCGAAAGCACCGGCGGAAAGCACCACTTCGGCGCGCGCGGCGAATACCTTCCCATCGACGCAGCGGATACCGGTCGCCCGACCTTGCTCGACCAGCACGCGCTCGACCTGGGTCGTGGCGATGACGGTGAGATTCTTCGGCGCCAGGCCACCGATGTACGCGTGTGCCGCGTTGTAGCGGCTGCCGTTCTTCTGAAAGACCTGATAGAGCCCCACCCCTTCTTGCGTCGCACCGTTGAAGTCCGAATTCAGCGGATGCCCGCACTGCTCGGCTGCCTTGATGAACTGCCGCGCGCAATCACTGGGGCTGACCAGGTCGGCGACGTTCAGCGGACCGCCGGTGGCATGCCACTCGCTGGCACCGCGCTCGTTGTTCTCGGCGCGCAGAAAATACGGCATCACGTCGCGCCACGACCAGCCCGTGGCGCCCGCGTTCGACCAATCGTCATAGTCCTCATGCTGGCCGCGCATGTAGATCATCGCGTTGATCAGGCTGGAGCCGCCGACGCCGCGCCCGCGCGGCTGCACGCCGCGACGACCGCCAAGCCCCGGCTGCGGCGCAGTGCGGTAGGAGTAGTTGCGTGCGTTTTGAAACGGCACCAGTCCGGCCACGCCAACCGGCACATCCGACAACAATCCACTTTTTGCCGGCCCGGTTTCCAGAAGAAGAACGGTACTTTCAGGACGCGCTGTCGCCAGCCGCGTGGCAGTGGCGCAGCCAGCCGGTCCCGCGCCGACGATGATGTAGTCAAACTTCGCTGTGATGGACGACATGAATGGAGCCTTTGATGACCACTGCGGCCTATGGCCGCGCGGCATAGCGTCGGATGGGCTTTTGCTTTCGCTGTGGCCGACGCTAGCACACGCCCCGGCCGTTTCCACGCTACGTTGCAGCATGAAAATCCGGCTAAAAATATGGTTCTGGGCGCGCGTTTTATCTGACGGCCAGCTTGTGAGAAACGCGCTCGGCGCGCTTTATCCAACGGCATGAGGGGCGCCGGCATACGTGCCCGGCTGGCAGCGCTACAATCGGGTCCTTCGAAACGCCAGTCACCCGATCGATTCCCATGCGCAATCCCCTGCAAGAACAGCTACTGAAGGCCGGCCTGGTCAACAAGACCAAGGCGGCTCAGGTCGTGCGCGAGCAGACCAAGCAGCGGCATAGCAAATCGCCGGCGCCAGTCGCCGCAGAACAGGTCGACGCGCAGCGTTTGCAGGCCGAACGCGCCGAGCGCGATCGCGCGCTGGCTGCCGAACGCAATGCGCAGGCGCGCGCGGCCGAGCAACGCGCGCAGGTGCGGCAGATTGTCGAGGCGCACAAGGTGAAGCGCGAGGGTGAGATCGTCTACCGCTTCCCCGATGGCGAGGCCATCAAGAGCGTGCTGGTGAATGAATCGCTGCGAGCTCAGCTGGCCAGCGGCACCCTGGTGATCGTGCGCCACGACTCGGGTTACGCGCTGCTGCCGCGCGTTGCAGCGGAAAAGGTCTATGCGCGTGACCCCGAGATGATCGTGCTCGATCACGGCAAGGCCGACGCAAGCGAAAACCAGGGCGAAGAAAACGACGAGTTCTACAAGAAGTTCGAGGTGCCGGACGATCTGGTCTGGTAATGCATCCTTCCCGAAAGGACTTGTTCAACACACGCATGGCTCAACGTAATTTGCGACGCCTTGCGCTGTCTCTCACGTCGACATCAAAAAGCAGGGTCAGCGCGTCTTCGGCGATTACTCCGGTGAGTGCAAAACGCAGTCCGTCGCGCGTTGGCAGACGGCTGGCGTGCTCGCTTACCGCGGCCCGCGGCAGCTCGATTTTCCAGCTGTCCGCCTGACCGTCCAGCCTCGCCTCTTCGGCATCGACCAGCTTCAATTCAAAGCTGATTGCAAAGGCGTCCGCAAATCGGGTTCGCGCGCCGACGGCAGCACCTGCGAGCAGCCGTGCGAGTTCATCCTCATCGATGCGCACGCGCAGATGCTGGCCTTCTATCTGCAGTTTCACCAGGTATCTCCATCAACAGGCAGTGGATGCATCGGACTGATGCGCAGGCTTGAACCGGGTTCGAGACTGACCACTTGTACGCGCATTCCGGCCGGGCAGCTGCCGGCGTCTTCCGGCAGGACAACCCACACGTCGGCGTCGGCAAAGGGTCGAATGCGAAAAGGTTGCTGCTGACTTGAAACCGCCGCATGCAGTTGGCCGTCCATCTCCAGGTGCAGGCTCGCGCGCAGAAAATGCCGCAGGCCGGCCTTTGGCTGCTGCGGCGTATCCAGTATGGCGTGCAAGCTGGGTTCGCGGTTTTGACCGATCATCTTGCGTAACGCCGGCGCTACAAAAAAACGCAGGCCGGCTGCCACGGCCATGGGCGTACCGGGCAAGGCAATAATCAGCGGGCCATCCTCGAGCTTGGCAGCGAGCAGCGGCTTGCCGGGTCGCATGGCAACTTTGTGGAACAGCAGCCGTGCGTTGAATCGGCGCAGCGTCTCGGGCACAAAGTCATACCGACCCATCGAGACGGCGCCGGTGCTGATCACCAGTTCCACCCCGGCTTCCACCGCGCGTCGCAGTGCATCGGCGTAGGTCACCGCCGTGTCGTCGACGGTTTCGCACGAGAGAACGTTCGCACCGGCCGCCGTCAGTGCAGCGACAAGATAAGGACCGTTGGAGTTGTGGATGCGCTCGGCGACGAGCGGCTTCGACGCATCGGACTGCAGCTCCTTCCCAGTGCAGATGATCGCCACGCGCGGCCGCGCCACAACATCCACCGTCGCGATGCCCAGTGCCGCCAGCAGCATGATGTGTCGCGACTGGATTCGTACGCCGGCGGCGAGCACAGGCGCGCCCAGCGCGACATCGGAACCGGCGTAGCGCACGTTATCGCCCGTATGGACAGCGTCCAGCAACCGAATGCGTACCGGTGTGCCGTCCGGTCTGGCAGCCAGACACTCGGTGCGTTCCACGGCGACAACCGCATCGAGTCCTTCGGGCAGGGAGGCGCCAGTCATGATCTCGCAGGCGCCCTGCCCGTCGTCCCCTGGCTCGGCTCGGCGTGCCGCATCGCCGGCCGCGTGGGATCCATGGACGACATGTTCCGATCCGGCCATCAGCGGCGTCGATGCGGACAGGGCATAACCATCCATGGCTGCGTGATCGAACGAAGGCAGCGCGATGGCACTACTGACATCCTTCGCCAGTACTCTTCCCGGCGCGTCGCGCAGAGCACACGTTTCCATCGGCCGTTTGTCGATCGGCGCGAGAAGTCGTTCGAGTGCGGTGGTGTAGTCGATCATGATGAGAGGGCGTTACGTGCCGGAACGAGTTCACTCTTGAACAAGCTACGAGTTTCGCACGTACGACAGAATCTACGGTGTCGTATTCAGGGGAATCGTACGAAGAAGGCAAACAGGTGGGTTGGAACGGCAGGAATTTCCCGACGAGCTGTCGCTCGTCATGCCTTCGTAGCAATCGCCGGCGAACGTATCAGCGACCTTATGCCGCACGAAAATTTGTTTTACTGCGTTGCAGCGTGATCCTTGGTACCGCAACCATGCATCGTAGGAATATAGCCGCGCCGATACGAATGCATGCCGCCAGTGTCGTAACATAACGTCAGACGGGAGCTGCAACGGCAGAACGCCTTCTTCGACGCGTCGAAGAACTTGGGTGAAGCGAAGAACGGGTCGACGTGCAAGCTCCGCTTGAGCGCACGCGATGATATGAAGCGGTAGCGGTTCAAAACATGTTTTTTTAAGACGGCTGTAACGCCCGGCACTTTCGCCGGATATTTGAACTTCAATGAGAGAATGCTCATGGCAGGGGTACCAGAGGCAGTTGTTTCATCCGCGGGGACAGGAGCCTCGCCGGGATTTTTTGCACGGGAACGCACCATTGCCGGTCCCAAATTCAATCGCTGGCTGGTACCGCCGGCGGCGTTGGCGATCCATCTGTGCATCGGCATGGCGTACGGCTTCTCGGTGTTCTGGCTGCCGATGTCCAAGCTGCTGGCCACGACCGACGCTGCCACCTGCGCCAACCTCGGCTTTTTTGCCGCGTTGACCAGCACCAACTGCAACTGGACCGTGGCGCAGGTCACGCACATTTTTGAAACCTTTATCGCGGTACTCGGCATTTCGGCGGCACTGTGGGGCGGCTGGCTGGAACATGCCGGACCGCGCAAGGCCGGTTTTGTCGCGGCGCTTTGCTGGGGTGGCGGCCTGATCATCGGCG
>CBAAAD010000176.1:0-6332 GCA_964658785.1 uncultured Methylobacterium sp. | reverse complement strand
TAGCGCGCGGTTTTCAGTTTCAGCTGCGCCGATCGCCCTTGCTGCTTGCCGGCAATCATGCTGCCGTAGAGGTGGGCCGGATCGGCGTCGGATACGACAAGGTCAGCGTCCAGCGCACGGCCGTCCGCCAGTTCCACGCCGACGGCTGCGCCGTTTTCTACCCGCACGCGCTGCACGGTAGTGCGCAGCTGAACGTCGATGCCTCGGCGCGCCATAAGCGACCCCAGCGCCTGGGTGATCGCTCCCGTCCCACCCATGGCGAAGAAAACGCCGTGCGTGCGCTCGAGGTAATGAATGAGTCCGTAGATACTGGTTGTATCAAACGGATTGCCGCCGACCAGCAGCGGCTGTATCGAAAACGCCTGTCGCAATTTGGGGCTGGAGAGATACGCGCAGACCATCTGCCAGACGGTGCGGTCACAGCGCAGCCGGATCAGGGCGGGGATCTGGCGCAACATGGTCGCCAGTCGATGAAACGGGCGACCGGAAAGCTGGGTAAAGCCCACGTCGAAAATCCGCCGCGAGTGCTCCAGCAGTTTGAGGTAGCCCTGGCTTTCACCGGGGGCTACACGCTCGATCTCGGCCAGCGTTTCATCGAGTGATCCGCCGTAGTCGAAGTGCTCGCCGTCGGCAAAGTGGAAGCGGTACCACGGCTTCAGCGGCACCAGCTTCACATGATCTTCCAGGCGCTCGCCAAAGAGCTCGAAAAGCTCCCTGAAGAGAAACGGCGCGGTAATCACCGTCGGTCCCGCGTCGTGGCGAAAGCCGTCCCTTTCAAACACCTTGGCGCGGCCACCGAGCTGTTCACACCGGTCCAGCAGTGTCACTTGATAGCCCTTCGCGCGTAACCGAAGAGCGGCCGCCATGCCTCCATACCCGGCGCCGATGACTATGGCGTGCATGGCGCTTCTCCGAGTTTCCCGATGCAGCGATGGGCTGACTCTGATGCAGGCAGTGCGGCAGCGGCTGTTAGCGTCAAAACGCATGGCTCACTGCACCGAGTCAGCGGCGTCCGATATTTCAATCGGGCGTGTGCGCCATGGAGAACGGCGGAGCATGGTGCTCCGCCGCTTTCTTTCCTGGCGCTGTTTCCTGTCACGGGGTCTCAGTACTTTTCTGATTCGGACTTGCGCACCGCAATCAGGAAAATAAATACGCCAAACATGGCTTTGGCCACGATGTCGGCGACGGAATAACCCACCTGCACGGCGATGGTCGCGCCGCCCCCGGTAAAACCGATCATCGGGAAAATGAACACCACCGGGTAGAAACACCACGAGATCACGGTCAGCCAGCGCGCTGCGCTGACCATGCCGCGGGCGTTCGCGGGCTGCTCGCTGATGGACTTGCGCAGGCCAATGAACAGATCGAACACAATGATCAGGAACGGGATCATCGCCAGAACCCACCAGAGCCAGCGTGTGCCACCCTCCGAAGAAACTTCTCCGGGGTAGCCCAATACGACCATCAGCGCCGCCAGCACACCGAGTTTGACGCTCTTGCGGGTGGTTTCTTCCGGCGACAGGCGCATCACCAGAATCAGCTCCACCAGCAGCAGTGGCACGGTGAGCAACCAGTCGACGTAGCGATACGCATCGTTGAAACGCACGCCGGTCGCGGTGACGACATCGCCAGTCACGGCATAAGCCGCTTCCCAGCTGTTGAAGATTCGAAAGTAGTGGTAGCAGGCGATCAGTGTGACCAGGCCCGTAATGGTCACGGCAGTGCGGTAGGCCGGCGCCACCCGGTCACGTGATATGAAAAAGAAAACGGTTGCTGCCCCCATCACGGCGATGGCGAACGAAAAGGCGTTGTAGACCAAGTCGTATTGTCCGACGGTAATTCCCATAGCTAGATCCTCAGGTGGTCGATCTTTATGTGGACGCGACATACTTCATCACTGTGGACAAAGTCTATTCACAACGCCCATTTGTCATCCGATCGGCGTTTCATGTTTAGTCTTTGTTCAAGTGCGGATATAGCCACAGGTGGTTTTGTGTTGCAAGTACGCCTGCAGCAAATAGGCCAAGATTGGCTATTTAAAGCCTTTTCTTTAACATGTCGATGGTTCGGTGTGGATCTCCACACTTCTCGATCTGACGTTTGGATAGGTATACAAAACTAGGACATTGTTTGAAAAGAACGCCTATTGGCGCCGTGACAAGGCATTCGCCGGGGCAAGTCGTTTGAATTCAGGCCTCGGCGGACCCAGAATCCAGATCTGGCGACAAAACCTGCATCAGGCTTTCTACAGCGATGAAAAACCCAAAAACTTCCGAGCCTGCGCCCAGCGCAGGTTCGTACCGGATCGCATCGGTAGCGACGCTTACGGGTATTCCCGCGCCGACCATCCGGATTTGGGAGCGCCGTTATGGCCTGCTTAGCCCCAGCCGAAGCGCAGGCAACCTGCGGCTATACACGCAGGCGGACATCGATCGCCTGATATTGGTAAAGGCAGCCGTTGACGCCGGGCACTCCATCAGCACGGTCGCTGAGTTGAGTGCCGAGCAGCTGCGCGAGCGTGCGCAGGACGCACCACGTCGCGAGGTAACAGACAGGGTGGTCCGAGCGACCGTCTATGGCGATGCCCTGGCAGGCGTTCTTTCCGAGGCGTGGAAAGGTCGAACGGATATTCAGATCACGGCGCGCCCACTGGATGACGCGCTTGCCAAGCCCCCGCGAGCGGATGTGGCCGACGTGACGATTGTCGAAGTCGCGTCTCTGCACGACCTGTCGTTCGAGGCTCTTCGGCGCTTGCGCAAGGCCAGTCGATCGTCGTTGACGCTGGTGATCTACGGCATCGGCGGAAGCAAGAGTCTTGCCGGCATTGATCGCGAGGGCATCATCGCCCTGCCTGCACCCGTCAATGCAGCTCACCTTGCGCGCCTGTGCCTGCTCAATTTTTCAGGTTTCGGCGGAGCACATGAGCCGCCCCGAAGCGCGGCACCCAGGCGCTACGACGATGCGCAGCTGGCCGCGATCAACCAGATGCCTAACGCCGTCGATTGCGAGTGCCCCAATCACCTTTCCGATCTGCTCATACGCATCAATGCGTTCGAGCAGTACAACTACCAGTGCGAGGATCGCAACGCCGAAGACGCTTCACTCCACGTGATGATGGCGGAGGCTTCGGTGCGGTGTCGCGAGTTGCTGGAATATGCGCTGTCGCGTGCGATCGAGCACGCGGACCTGGAAGATTCGCTACCGCAACCGGCGAAGGCGATAGTCAAACCTGCCGGCAAAAAAAAATAATCGTCATGTCACTCACCAGCGTAGCCGGAAAACTCCTGGTCCCTGGCGCCAATGTCATTAGCCGAGCGCCGTCATCGCAGATCGCTTGCCAAACCTTCGATGCGGATGTTTTGGCCTGAACGAGCGTGAACCACTGCTTCAAAGCTGGCCGATCACCCGCTGCACCAGCAAACTGCTGACAGCCACCGCCACCCACACACCCAGCCCCAGCAGGATGGGTTTGATGCCGCTGGCCGCCATGCGGCGAAGGTTGGCGGACAGGCCGATGGCGGTGAGCGCCACGATGATCAGAAACTCGGCGGCGAAGTGGATCGACGGTTGGATGGCCAGAGGAATCAGGCCGGCGGTGCGTACGCCGGAGGCCACCAGAAACCACAGGATGAACCAGGGAAAGATCTTGGCGAGGCTGAAGTGGCTGGCGGAGCCCTCTCTTGCGGCATTGCGCTTTTCGCGCGCGGCGACGACAAGCGCCAGCACCAGGCAGACGGGAATGATCAGCGTGGCGCGGGTCAGCTTGACGATGGTGGCGAAGTCGCCGGCGGTCTTGCTGTAGCTGTAGCCGGCGGCGACCACCGACGAGGTGTCGTTGATCGCAGTGCCGGCCCACAGGCCGAAGCCGAGATCCGACAGGTGCATCAGGTGGCCCAGCAGCGGAAACAGCAGCACGGCGACCAGGTTGAACAGGAAGATTGTCGAGATGGCGAAGGCGGTATCGTGATCTTCCGGACGGATGATCGGGGTGACGGCGGCAATCGCCGAACCGCCGCAGATCGCCGTACCCACGCCGATCAGAATCTTCAGCTTGTCGTGCACACCAAGCCAGCGGCCAAGCAGCCAGGCCGAAAAAAACGCCACGGTCATCGTCACCAGCGTGACGGACAGTGACTGCAGCCCGGTCTTCGCCACCTGGCTCAGGCTCAGGCCGAAGCCCAGCGCGATGATCGACCACTGCAGCACGTACTTGCCGGCAAAGGCGATACCTGGCCGAAAGTACTCCCCCGGCGATGCCAGGTTGCCGACGACGATGCCCAGCACGATGCCGATGACCGGTCCGCCGACCAGCGGCAGCAGATGTCCCAGCCAGAGCGCGACCAGCGCGATGCCGACGGCCAGGGCAAGGCCGTAAATAATCGAACGATGCTGCATGGGCTGAGCGTGGATGATCTGGGCGTTCATGGCGTGTGTCCTTGGGATGCGCCATTGTCCTCGCCGCCATCCATCAGGAAAACTTGGAATATCTGATGGAAGCGATAAGATCGACTTATGATCAATATCAGCCCGCGCCAGCTCGATGTGTTTGTTCAGATCGCCTTGCACGGCAGCGTGCGCGCGGCGGCAGAGCATCTGTACCTGACCCAGCCGGCCGCCAGCATGGCGCTGGCGGAGATGGAGCGTCAGCTCGATGCGCCGGTATTTGCGCGCGAGCGCGGCCGCCTGCGGCTGAATGCACGTGGCCGTGAGCTGCTACCGCTCGCGCAGGAGCTGCTGGAGCGCCACGCCGAGTTCGGCCGCCGTGGCAGCGAAGGCGCGGCGACCCTGGCCGGTGAGCTGCGCATCGGCGCCAGCAATACGGTAGGCAATTACCTCGTCGGCGAACTGCTGGGCGCCTTCGTGCGCAGCCACGCACAGGTAGCTATTCGTCTGCGCGTGGCCAATACCGAAACCATCGCTGCCGGCGTGCTCGATCACAGTCTCGATGTTGGCTGTGTCGAAGGTCCGGTGACACATCCGCTGCTGGAGGTGCGGCCGTGGCGCGACGACGTGCTGGTGGTGTGCGCCCCGCCGGATCATCCGTTGGTGCGCAAGCGAAGCCTGAAGCCGGCAGATTTTTCCGGCGCGCGCTGGGTCATGCGCGAGCCGGGCTCGGCCACGCGCACGATCAGCGAGCGCGTGATGGCGCAGCTGCCGCCCGGTGAAACGGTGCTGGAGCTCGATCAGATCGAGGCCATCAAGCAAAGCGTGGTGGCCGGTCTGGGCATCGCGTTTCTGCCCGCCGTGGCGGTCACCGATGCGCTGGCCGCGGGCCGACTGAAAGCCCTGAAAACGCCGTTTCTCGATCTGCAGCGCAAGCTGTCGATCGTGCTGCACCGGCAGAAATACCGCGGCGTGCTGCTGGATGCGTTTCTGGAAAGTGTCGGGTCTTAGGGAAAGCGCACAGGTTCGAGTGGTTGCCCTTCGACTTCGGCACGATGTGCCTACGCTCAGGGTGAACGGCCTGGGGCTGTTTTCCCGCTCGCCTGCGGGAAAACAGTGTTGCATCGAGCGTTCGCGCATGCGCTGTCGCTTTTTCTCCGTTCACTCTGAGCGCAGGTCCGCAGGGTGGGAATCGAAGGGCCAGCAATCAAAGGCCACGCAATTTGCAAAGAAGATCAGTGGAAGTCACGCGACTCCTCCTTAGCCGTTCACCCTGAGCGTAGGCCCGCAGGGCTGGAGTCGAAGGGCAGGGATTAGAGGTCTCGGATTGGCAAAAAAATCAATGGAAATCGCGCGACTTGACGTCGAGCGAGCCGAGCATCGGCGTGAGGTCTTCCAGCCGCTGTGCGATGAGATGCTGCACGCCGTGCTGGCTTTCCAGATAACCGTGCACCGCGAGCAGATTCGACTGCAGCAGCACGCGGCGCTGACGTTCGGAGACGCTGGTCCACACCACGACGTTGGTGAGGCCGTACTCGTCTTCCAGGGTGAGAAAGATCACGCCGCTGGCGGTTTGCGGCCGCTGCCGCAAGGTCACCATGCCGGCCACGCGGATATGCCGGCCGTTGGGTATCGCGCCCAGTTCCGAGGAATCGCGGTATCGCCGCCGCTGCAGTTCCGGACGCAGAAAGGCCAGCGGGTGTCGGCCCAGCGTGGTGCCGGTAAGCAGGTAATCGGCGCGCATGTCCTCGCTGGCGGTAGGCGCGGGCAGGGCGATGGGTTCGGGTTCGACCTGTGTGGGCAGATCGGCAAACAGCGGCAGCGATGATTCGACGCCGGCAATGGCCCAGCGCGCACTATGACGATGGCCAGCTAATCCGCGCAGGGCACCCGCATCGGCCAGCAGCGACTGCTGGCGTCGGTCGATGTGCGTGCGTGCGCAAAGA
>CBAAAD010000175.1:5101-6344 GCA_964658785.1 uncultured Methylobacterium sp. | reverse complement strand
CCCCTGGCGTCAGACTTGATGCCACCTGCACTGTTTCAACGGCCGACTGCTGAAGATCAGGCTTCCGTATCTGTCTTGCTGGAAACCACCGGGGCGGGCACATCGCCGCGCAGCATCGGCCACGCCGCGCGCAGGTAATACACGCCGGACCAGATGGTGAGAATACCGGCGATCACCAGCAGGCCTTCGCCGATGTGATACAGCCGCAGCGCCGTGGCCTCTTTCTCGTGCTGCACGATCAGCACCACCAGCGCCACCATCTGCATGATGGTCTTGAGCTTGCCGACCAGCGCCACCTTGACCGTAGCGCCCATGCCGATTTCAGCCATCCATTCGCGCAGCGCCGAGATGCTGATCTCGCGCCCCACGATCACGGCGGACGTCAGCGCCAGCAGAATGCTCGACCAGCCGCTGGTGGGATCGGACTCCACCAGCAAAAACAAGGTCACCGCCACCATCAGCTTGTCGGCGACCGGATCGAGAAACGCGCCGAAGGCCGAGGTGAGGTTCATGCGGCGCGCCAGATAACCATCCAGCCAGTCGGTGATCGCCGCCAGCACAAAGACGATAGCCGCCGTGATGTTGTGGCCTGGAAACGGCAGATAAAACACCGCGACCATCACCGGCAGCAGCGCTACGCGGAAAAGGGTCAGCCAGGTTGGCAGGTTGATACGCATGAAAGGTCCAGTGGTTGGCCGCAGTGTCGCATGGCAGGAAGTCAGCGGATGAACAAAAACCTCGGACGTCCGAATGAAAGTAAAAATCCGCGCGGGTCAGGGATGCAGACTGGCGTAGATGCGCTCGGCCAGTCCGCGATCAATGCCCTTGACCGACATCAGCTCCTCGACGCCGGCCGCTTCAACGCCGGACAGGCCGCCAAACGCCTTCAGCAACGCCGAACGCCGCCGCGCGCCGATGCCCGACACGTCTTCCAGCACGCTCCGTTCGCGCGCCTTTTCGCGCCGCTTGCGATGGCCGCTGATGGCGAAGCGATGCGCCTCGTCACGTACCGCCGCGACCAGATGCAGCGCCGGCGACGACGACCCCGGATGCAGCTCGCGGCCGAGGCTGCCCACGGCCTTGCGGGCCAGCACCAGGGTTTCTTCGCCGGCACGCCGGCCCGGGCCTTTGGCCACGCCGACCACCTCGATGCCGCTCACGCCCAGCTCGCTCAACACGTCCATCGCCTGGGCCACCTGTCCGTTGCCGCCGTCGATCAGCAGCACGTCGGGCTTGGCGCCCT
>CBAAAD010000175.1:0-5091 GCA_964658785.1 uncultured Methylobacterium sp. | reverse complement strand
TCGAAAACGCCGGGTCAGCGCCTGATGCATGGCGGCGTAGTCGTCGCCGGGCGTAATGCCGGCGATATTGAAGCGGCGGTAATGCGACTTCTCCGGGCCTTCGGGTCCAAACACCACGCACGACGCCACCGTCGCCTCGCCCATGGTGTGGCTGATGTCGAAGCACTCGATGCGTCGCGGCGAAAAATCCAGCTCGAGCACTTTCTTCAGATCCTCGAAGCGCGTGCCCAGGGTCTGCCGGCTGGCCAGGCGCGCAGTCAGTGACGCCCGCGCGTTGCGCTGCGCCATCTGCAGGAACTGGGCGCGGTCGCCGCGCACGCTCGACTTCAGTTCCACCGCGTGACCGGTCTGCTGCGCCAGCAGTTCGGCGAGAATGTCCTGATCGGCAATCGACTCGCTGAGAATCAGCTCGCGCGGCACCGGTCGATCGAGGTAGTACTGCGCAATGAACTGTGCCAGCACGTCCGCCGAATCGGCGTCTTCCAGCGGCAGGCGCGGAAAGAAATCGCGCGTGCCCAGGCTGACGCCGTTGCGGAAAAACAGCACGCTGACACAGGCAATGCCCGATTCGATGCTGCAGGCGATCACGTCCATATCCGCGTTCGCGCCCTGCACGTGGTACTGGGCCTGCAGCTGGCGCAGAGCGGCGACCTGATCGCGCAGGATGGCCGCGCGTTCAAACTGCAGCTCGCGGCTCGACCGCTCCATCGCCTCGCCGAGCTCGTCGAGCACGGCCTTGCTGCGGCCTTCCAGAAACATCTGCGCGTGGCGCACGTCGCTGGCGTAATCATCCACGCCGATCAGCTGCACGCACGGCGCCGTGCAGCGGCCGATCTGGTGCTGCAGGCAGGGCCGCGAACGGTTGCGGAAATAGCTGTCCTCGCACTGGCGCACCTTGAACAGCTTCTGCATCAGGCTGAGGCTTTCGCGCACCGCATAGGTGCTCGGGTACGGACCGAAAAACTTGCCCTTTAGGTTCTTCGCACCGCGATGAAACGCCAGCCGAGGGTAATCCTCGCCGGTCGACAGATAGATGTACGGATAGCTTTTGTCGTCGCGCAGCAGGATGTTGTAGCGCGGCTTGAGCGACTTGATCAGCTGCGATTCCAGCAGCAGCGCCTCGCCCTCGGTACGCGTGACCGTGATCTCGACGCGCGCGATCTGCGACACCATCGCGGCGATGCGCGGTTCCATCCGCGGCTTCAGAAAATAGCTGCCGACGCGCTTCTTGAGGTTGCTGGCCTTGCCGACGTAAAGCAGTTCATCCGCGGCGTCGAAGTAGCGGTAGACACCAGACGACGAGGTCAGCGTCTGGACAAAGACTTTGCCGTCGAACGGCTGCGCTTGATTGGCCTGCATACCGAACTCTAGCGCGCCGCGCTACGCGCTGGCGCGGTCAGCGGCTCGCCGCGTCGAAGGCGCTCGATCAATCCATCGACGCCCTGTTCTGCCAGCGTCAACACGTGGCGGAATGCATCGAGATTCTCGTAATAGGGATCGGGAACGATCGGCGGCGCGTAGCCATCGAGACCGGCCGCGTCGAGAAACAGCATCGCGCGATCCTGGTACTGAAGCGGGCTGCTCGCGCGCAGCTCGGCGAGATTGTCGTCATCCATCGCCAGCACCGCATCGAAGCGGCTGAAGTCATCCACCGTCAGCTGCCGAACGCGATGATCGGTCAGGCTGTAGCCACCCTCTTCGGCGACGCGGATCGAGCGCGCATCCGCGCCCTGCCCCACGTGCCAGCCGCCGGTGCCGCACGAGTCCACATCCACCGACAGCCCCGCATCAGCGAACCGCCGGCGAGCAACGGCTTCCACCAGCGGCGAACGGCAGATGTTGCCCAGACAGACAAAAAGTATCGATGAGGTCATGGCGTGGAGGTATTCGGATCAGTGTGATTTTAGATGGGGCCATGCGCCGCGCGGGCAAGGACCGCCGGCCGAGATGCCTCGGCATGGCGCAATGCGGCACATCGCCGGCACCGGGCAGGCTAAAATGGGGATCGCCCCACGTCAAAGGAAACAGCGAGTGATCATTCATCCCAAGGTTCGAGGCTTTATCTGCATTACCGCGCATCCCGTGGGCTGCGAGAAGAATGTGCAGGAGCAGATCCAGATCACCGAAGCACTCGGCAAGCCGTCGATCGGCCCCAAGCGCGTGCTGGTGATCGGTGCCTCGACCGGTTACGGGCTGGCCAGCCGCATCACGGCTGCCTTCGGCTACGGCGCCGCGACGCTGGGCGTGTTTTTCGAAAAGCCCGGCACCGAAAAATGCGGCACGGCCGGCTGGTACAACGCCGGAGCCTTCGACAAGCTGGCCAAGCAGGCCGGCCTGTTCAGCAAGTCGATCAACGGCGACGCGTTTTCCAACGAAGCGCGCCAGCACGCCATCGACATCATCCGCAACGAGATGGGTGGTCAGATCGATCTGGTGGTCTATTCGCTCGCCTCGCCCGTGCGCAAGCTGCCCGGCAGCGGTGAACTAAAGCGCTCGGCGCTGAAGACCATTGGCGAGGTGTATACCGCCACGACGGTCGACACCAACAAGAACACCGTGGTCGAAGTGTCGGTGGAGCCGGCCACGGAGCAGGAAGTGGACGACACCGTCGCCGTGATGGGCGGCGAGGACTGGGCGCTGTGGATTGACGCGCTGAGCGAAGCCGGCGTGCTGGCCGACCACGCGAAAACCGTGGCCTACAGCTACATCGGCACCGAAATCACCTGGCCGATCTACTGGCACGGCGCGCTGGGCCGAGCGAAGCAGCATCTCGACCGCACCGCCAGCGAACTGCGCGAGCGTTTCAAATCGAAAGGCCTCGACGCCAACGTCGCCATGATGAAATCCGTTGTGACGCAGGCCAGTGCCGCGATTCCGGTGCTGCCGCTGTACATCGCGCTGGTGTTCAAGATCATGAAAGAGATGGGCCTGCACGAAGGCACCATCGAACAGGCCAACCGCCTTTTCCGCGACAACCTGTATCGCGCCGACGGCAAGGCACCGGTGACTGACGACGAGCACCGCCTGCGGCTGGACGACTGGGAGCTGCGCGACGACGTGCAGGCCCGCTGCAAGGAGCTGTGGCCACAGGTCACCACCGAGAACCTGTTCGAGATCAGCGACTACGCCGGCTACAAGCACGATTTCCTGAAGCTGTTCGGCTTCGAGCGCGCGGACGTCGACTACGAAGTGGATGTGCCAACGGTACTCTCGTTCGACTGCGACGAGCTCTGAGTGATCCGCTGCGCCGTCGACCCAAGTGTTCGACGGCGCACATCTCGATCGGCGGATAGACCGATCAAGCCTGCGCCTTTAGCCACTGCTCGGCACGCTGCAAATCCTCGAGCGTGTCGATGCCGGGCGGAAACGGTTCGGGAGTCATGCGCACCGCGATGGCGTAGCCGTGTTCGAGCACGCGCAGCTGTTCCAGCGACTCGGCCTGCTCAAGCACGGTGCGCGACAGCGTGGTGTATTGCTTGAGAAACCCCGCACGATACGCATAGATGCCGATATGCCGCAGAAAAGGCAGCTCTGGCGGCAGCACATTGCGCTCCACCGCAAACGCGTCGCGCGCCCACGGCAGCGGCGCACGGCTGAAGTACAGCGCGCGACCGCTCGCCGTGCGCACCAGCTTCACCACGTTCGGGTCGAACAGCTCATGCGCGTCACTGATCGGCGTAGCGAGCGTCGCCATCGGCGCGTCGTCCTCAGCCAGCGCCTGCGCCACTTCACGAATGCCGGCTGCCGGCGCAAACGGTTCGTCACCCTGGAGGTTCACCACGATGGCATCGTCGGCCCAGCCGTAATAAGCGGCGCATTCGGCGAGCCGATCGCTACCCGAGGCGTGATCCGCACGCGTCATGCAGATATCGACACCATGTCCGGAAAGCGCCTCGGCGATGCGGGCATCGTCCACCGCCACGACGACCTGAGTCGCTCCCGCCTGCAGCGCGCGCTGCGCCACCCGCACGACCATCGGCACACCGGCGATGTCACGCAGCGGCTTGCCCGGCAGGCGGGTCGAGGCGTATCGGGCCGGTATGGCGACGATGAAAGCAGGCGCAACGTCAGTCACGGAAACCTCCCGACAAGCTCGCGTCGCCAGCAAGATCGTATGAAGCGCATCGCCTAGCCCACCGACCGCAGCGCGAAACCGCAGCCGTTCGCCAGCTCGAGAAAACCGGGGAACGAGGTGGCCACATGGCTGCAATCCTGGATGCGCACCGGCGCCTCGGCGACCAGGCCGGCAACGGCAAAGCTCATCGCGATGCGATGGTCGAGATGCGTCTCCACGGAACCACCGCCGAGCGTGCCGCCGCGGATGATCGCGCCGTCCGGCGTTTCCTCGATGGAAGCACCGAGCGTGCGCAGGCCGTTCGCCATCGACGCAATGCGATCGGACTCCTTCACCCGCAACTCGGCCGCGCCGCGGATCGTGGTCGTTCCCGACGCCACCGCCGCCGCAATGAACAGCACCGGAAATTCGTCGATCATGTCGGGCACCAGCGACTCGGGCAGGTCGATGCCGTGCAGTGGCGCGTATCGGACCACCAGATCGCCCACCGGCTCGCCGCCGCTTTCGCGCGGCGACTCGATCGCAATGTTCGCGCCCATCAGGCGCAGCGCATGCAGCAGTCCGGTGCGGCGGGGATTGAGGCCCACCCCAGGCAGCCGCAGCTGCGAACCCGGCACGATGCTGGCAGCGACCAGGAAGAACGCCGCCGAGGAAAAATCGGCCGGCACCTCGACATCCGTCGCGTGCAGCGTGTGGCCGCCTTCGAGACTGGCGTGACCCGGTGAAAAGTCGATTGGCCAACCGAACGCCGCCAGCATCCGCTCGGTGTAATCGCGGGTCGGATGCGGCTCGATGATCTCGGTGACGCCCTCGCTGTAAAGACCGGCGAGCAGCAGCGCCGACTTGATCTGGGCACTGGCGACGGGCAACGTGTAATGAATGCCGCGCATGCGCTGGCCACCGCGCACGATCAGCGGGGGCAGGCCATCACGCGTGTCGATCAGCGCGCCCATCTGCGTCAGCGGATCGGTAACCCGGCGCATCGGACGCTTCGACAGCGAGACATCGCCCACTAG
>CBAAAD010000174.1:0-6364 GCA_964658785.1 uncultured Methylobacterium sp. | reverse complement strand
GCCGAGCTGGACCAGCTGGGCCAGCAACGGTACGGCCACCAGGTCGGTAAAGCCCGGACTATCGGGCAGCGCCGCGCGCTGCATCTGCGACGCGAGAAAGGTACCCATCAGCAGGGTGAAGTTCCACGCCAGCCAGGCCAGCGTGATGGCGGCCAGCACCCAGGCTAGCGGACGCACGATCAGGCGACGCCATTCCAGCCGCGCCACGGCGGAGGTATTCATCCCGAAAGAGCTCATGCGGCCCGCGCCGTGCTGGCGTTGCCGTGCATCGCGATGTCGAAGAAGGTTCGCTCCAGCGCCGCGTGATCGTTGCCATGCACGAGGCCGTCGTGACGCAAGGTGCCCTCATGCAGGATGGCGACGCGATCGCAGACGGCGGTGACTTCGGTCAGCAGGTGCGTGGACAGGATCACCGCCGTGCCGCTCGCCGCCTGTTCGCGTATCACTGAGCGCAAGGCGGCAACCTGTACCGGATCGAGCGCGTTGGCCGGCTCGTCCAGCACGAGCAGAGCCGGGCGGTGCAGCAGGGCGCAGGCCAGGCCGAGGCGTTGCCGCTGACCCTGCGACAGCACGCCGGCCAGGCGATGCGCTAGCGGGCGCAGCTCCAGCCGTTCGATGATTGCGGTGCGGGCGTCGCGGAGCGCCTTACCCTTGAACCCGCGCAGGCGGCCGTGGGCGTCCAGGTGTTCACACACGGTGAGTTCCGGCCATAGCGGCGCACGCTCGGGCAGCCAGCCGATCAGCCGGCTCGCCAGCTCGGGATACTCCAGAAAATCCTCGCCGTTCAGCCGGATACCGCCACTGTCAGGGCGCAAGGCACCGGCAATCATCGACAGCGTGGTCGATTTGCCGGCGCCGTTGACGCCCAGCAGCCCCAGCACCTGGCCTCGCCGCAGCTGAAGATTGAGCCCCTCAACGGCGCGGCGGCCGGCACGGCGGCGGGTAAGGCTTTCGAGTTGCAGAACGGGAGCTGAGGATGCGGCGTTAGGTGTCATTGCGTGATTGTCATCGCGACACCATGGTTAGACAACAGGCAGACAAACCGTGCTCGTGGAGAATTTGCCGTTTTCACATCCTCTCGCTTGACCAGCTGTTAGTATTATGGTCGAGCCCATGCTGGCAAGTACGGAACTTGCCGCTTAGACTCCATTGACTCACTACCTAATCGGTGGCTCTTTATGCTCGACGCTGTCCTGAACTTCCTCAGCAACGGTCTCACCGGCGCAAGCTGGGGCACGATGCTGATCTATCTGCTGGTGGCAACCCAGCTCACCATCTTCACGGTGACGCTGTATCTGCACCGTAGCCAGACGCACCGCGGCGTGGATTTTCATCCGGCACTGGCGCACTTCTTCCGCTTCTGGGGCTGGATCAGCACCGGCATGGTGACGCGTGAGTGGGTGGCCGTGCATCGCAAGCACCACGCCAAGGTCGAAACGGTCGACGATCCGCACAGCCCGATGATCTACGGCATCAAGAAGGTGTTCTGGGACGGCGTATCGCTGTACCGCGAGGCCTGCTATTCCAAGCAGGACATGGAACAGTACGGCCGCGGCACGCCGGACGACTGGGTCGAAAACAACGTTTACGGCGCCCATCCGTATTGGGGCCCGACCCTCATGCTGCTGATCAACCTGGCCCTGTTCGGCGTGATCGGTGCGGCCATCTGGGCAATTCAGATGATCTGGATCCCGTTCTGGGCGGCCGGTTTCGTCAACGGCATTGGCCACTGGTGGGGTTATCGCAACTTCGAGAGCGCCGACACCGCCCGCAACCTGATTCCGTGGGCTTTCTGGATCGGCGGCGAAGAGCTGCACAACAACCATCACGCATTTCCGAGCTCGGCCAAGTTTGCCCTGCGCAAGTGGGAGTTCGACATTGGCTGGGCGGCGATCTGTGGCCTGCGCGCGGTCGGTCTGGCCAAGGTACTGCGCGTGGCGCCGTCGCTCGACGTTCGCCCCAACGTGCCGCTGCCGGATGCCGACACGCTGCGTGCCGTGCTGACGCATCGTTTCCAGGCGATGACCGACTTCTATCGCGGCGTGATCATCCCGACCATTGGTGACGAAGCGCAGCATGCCGGCGAAAGCCTCAAGGCCGTGCCGCGTCGCCTGCGTCGCGCGCTGGCCGACGGTGGCCGCTGGCTCGACAACGAAGGCCGCGACCATCTGCAGGCGGCGCTGGCCAAGCGTCCCACGCTGAGCACGGTGTACGACTTCCGCAACCGCCTTGCGGCGCTTATGGAGCAGCGTGGTGCCGACCAGGCGCTGCACGGGCTGCAGCAGTGGATTCGTGAAGCCGAAGAAAGCGGCATCCGTGCCCTGCAGGAGTTCGCGCAAAGGCTGAAAGGCTACGCGGTCGCCGCGCACTGAGCCGAGCGCATGTTGTTACCAAAATACCCGCCTTTTCGGCGGGTATTTTTTTGTTTGGAGAGAGGCGCATGACTGCGCGCGCTTGATTATATTTGATGCCGATGGCGTTTCTTGCCCGGAAATTGGCCTGATATAAGGCCCCCCAGCGCGGCCGCGCAGCGTCTTGTCATGTGTGGTGCTTGCTATCAGTCGAGAAAGCGATCGGCGCGGGCGGCATCGGGCATCCTGCACTGCGCGCGTTGACCAAATAGACGATAGCGGTGTCGCGCCACCCAGCGATAAGTCGGGTCGCGAATAAAGCGCGGCACGGCACCAATCATCCAGGCGATGATCTGCCAACCTCGGCCAAGCCCGCTGAGTACGCGGATGAGCGCCTCGGTATCGGTGAACCCGACGCCGTCCTGCACCAGCAGAAACGATGAGGGATCGTCTGGCGAAAGGCCGTGTGTCTGCAGCAGGCGTCGGCCGTGGTTACCCTGCATGGCCGCAAGACGATATCGACCGGTGCGATCGTGACGCAGCAGAAAGTCCACCCAGCGGTTGCACAGCAGGCAGACGCCGTCGAACACAACGATTGGTCCATTCTCAGAACCCATCAACGATCTCCAGCCGGCTGCGGTACGCAGCCGGCCGTGTTAGCAAAACTCATCGGATATGTGCGCTGTGGAGCGCGTGCGTTCGCTTTCCGACGCGTGGCGGCGAGCCGGCATGCGGAAGTGGAAAACAAGCCAAGGTTCGACGTCATATCTCGATGATGCGGCTGCCTGATGGCCGCCGCAAGCGCCAAAAGAAAACCCGCCACGAGGGCGGGTTTCCTGTCGCGGCCTGAAAGCCGCTGCTACCGGGAGGCTTGCGCTTGCGCGCGATCGATTACTTGATCTTGCCTTCCTTGTAGATCACGTGCTTGCGCACGACCGGATCGTATTTCTTGAACTCGAACTTTTCCGGCGTGTTCTTCTTGTTCTTCTGCGTGGTGTAGAAGTGGCCGGTGCCGGCCGAAGAGATCATGCGGATCTTGTCTTGTGTCTTGTTAGCCATGGCTCAATCCTCAGACCTTGTCGCCGCGGGCGCGCATCTCGGCAATCACGGCTTCGATGCCGTTCTTGTCGATGGTGCGCAGGGCATTGTTGGAAACGCGCAGCTTGATCCAGCGATTCTCGCTGGCAACCCAGAAGCGGCGCTCGTGCAGGTTGGGCAACCAGCGACGGCGGGTACGGTTGTTCGCATGCGAGACATTGTTGCCGGTCTGCACACCTTTACCGGTGACTTGACATACACGGGCCATAACGACCTCCTAGATTGGGTTTCAAGGCCGAGGCGCGTTGCCAGGATCCATGAGAACCGCGGATTCACCACCCGTTAGCCAGGGCAGTATCGGCCCAGCGGCGACTGGCGCCACGCGATGCTGGAAAGTGTTTCCAGCGCAATGATCGCAAGGCCCGCATCGCGTGGCGGGCTCCCCGAAGTATCGGGTCGGCACTGGCTAGCCGCGTATCATCGCAGAAAAGCCGGGCTGCGCGCAATCAACCGCACCGATTCGTCGATCACCCGGCGTGCGCGCCGCGGGGATGTATGGAACAATCCACCTCTTTTTTGTTCCACATAAATACAGACTACCGACCGAGGAAATTCCGATGGCAGAAATGATCACCAACGGCCAGGCCAATGGCCAAGCCGACCAGCCGCAGCTGGTGGTGCAGAAGATCTATGTGAAGGATGTTTCCTTCGAAGTGCCCAACGCACCGCAGATCTTCCAGGACGTCAATGAAACCGAGCAGCCGCAGGTTCAGCTGAATCTGGGGCAGAAAGTCACCGACATGGGCAACGACCAGTTCGAAGTGGTGCTGAGCCTCACGTTGACCTGCACCGTCGGCCAGCGCACCGCGTATCTGGCCGAAGTGGAGCAGGCCGGCCTGTTTGGCATCGCCGGCTTCAACGAGATGGACCAGGCCGGCATCATCGGCAGCTACTGCCCAAACCTGCTGTTTCCGTACGCCCGCCAGACGATCTCCTCGCTGGTGCTGGAAGGCGGTTTCCCGCCGTTCCTGCTGCAGCCGATCAACTTCGATGCGCTGTTCGCCGAACAGCAGCGCCGCATGATGGGCGGCGACGAGGCCCCGGCCACGCTCAACAGCTGAAGTTGAGCGCTGGACATGGCTGAACGTTCCACTCTGGCGGTGCTCGGCGCCGGCTCCTGGGGTACCGCGCTGGCGGCGCTCACCGCACGCAACGGCGTGCCGACCACGCTGTGGGGCCGCGATCCGCACGCGCTTGCGGCGATGGCGGCCAGTCGTTGCAACCAGCGCTATCTGCCGGATATCGAACTGCCCGAGCAGCTGCACTACGAAAGCGATCTGGCCGCCGCCGTGCGCGGCGCCAGCATCGTACTGATCGTGGTGCCCAGCAACGCATTCGCCTCGATGCTTCAGGAGCTGGCGCCGCTGCTCGATGCCCATACGGCGATTGCCTGGGCGACCAAGGGCTTCGAGCCCGGCACCGGCCGGTTCCTGCACGAACTGGTGGCGCAACAGCTGCCGGGCCGGCCGGCAGCCGTGATCACCGGCCCGTCGTTCGCGCGCGAAGTGGCGGCGGGTTTGCCCAGCGCGGTGACCGTGCATTCGGAAAACGCGGCCTTTGCGCAAACCGTGGCCAGCCTGCTGCATGCGCCGAACCTGCGGGCCTACTCAGGCGGCGACATGCTGGGCGCGGAGCTCGGCGGCGCCATGAAAAACGTGCTGGCCGTCGCCACCGGTATCGCCGACGGCATGGAGCTGGGCTTGAACGCCCGCGCCGGTCTGATCACCCGCGGCATGAACGAGATGCTGCGCCTGGGCGTGGCGCTGGGCGCGCGGCCGGAAACGCTGATCGGCCTCTCGGGTTTGGGTGACCTTGTGCTCACCTGCACCGGCGATCTTTCGCGCAATCGGCGGCTTGGTCTGGCGCTGGGCCGCGGCATCGCGATCGACGAGGCCGTGCGGCAAATCGGTCAGGTGGTGGAAAGCGTGCTCACCGCCGACGAGGTGGCCCGGCTGGCCGACAAGCATGGCCTTGATCTGCCGATCAGCGCGGGCGTGCGCGCCGTGCTGCACGGCGACGTGACGCCGGTCAACGCGCTGCGATCGCTGATGGCGCGCGAGCAGAAGCCGGAATATCCGCGCGGCCTGTTCGGCGCCGGTTAGCCGCTCCGGCCGGCCCGGTTCCGGCCGCTCGCGCGACGGTTTGTAAAGACTGCGGCGCAACGACGGTTGCAAGTCTCCCGGCACTGCTAAGCTCGGTGTTTTGGTCGTCGCCACGGGCCGCATGCGGATGCATCAACCGGACGAAAATGAGCAGGCCACGGCGCTCGCCGCAGGCGAAGAGGGCACGCTGCCGCTGGCATGGCAGCGGCTCCTCGCCGCGCCCAAGCCGGTCGCGACGGAAGACCACGGCGTGCTCGGTTTCTTTCTGGAAGTGATGCCCGAAGAGGGCGCCGTCTACGCGCACATTGATGTCGCGCCAGTGCTGCTGTCGAAGGTCGAAAACGGCCGCTATGCGCGGCCCGTGCCGCTGGACAGCAAGCATCTCGCGCAAGTGCCGCTGCAGCCGCACGAGCAGCGCCTGGCTGCCACCGTGCTCGGCCTTCCGCAGAGCCTGCGCAAGAGCCGCAGCTACGCCCGGCTCAGCGGACACGTCGGCGATACCTTGCTGGCCGAAGTGCTGGATACCGCGCCCTGTTTTCTCGGTGGCCTGGCCGGGCTGCGCCTGTCGCGCGGCAAGTCGCATCCGCTCAACTGGCACTGGGTGATGGAGTCCGACGGCAGCCAGCGGTTGCTGCCCCATCTGTCGAACAGCCAGCGCCTGCTGCGCATCGACAGCCTCTGGTATCTCGACGTGGAGCGCGCCACGCTGGGCATGCTCGACGCGGCCGCTGAAGAAACGCTGTGGCTGGAATTGCCGCCGCTGAAACACGAGCACGGCAAGCGCCTGCGCAGCCGGCTGCGTAATAGCCGCCT
>CBAAAD010000173.1:2934-6418 GCA_964658785.1 uncultured Methylobacterium sp. | reverse complement strand
TGTATTATAAGACGGTTTGACCTAGACTACTGCATCGCATACCAGTCCATCGCATACAATGTCGCCATGAAAATCGCCTCATGGAACGTCAACTCGCTGAAGGTGCGCCTGCCCCATCTCACCCAGTGGCTCGCCGACGCGCAGCCCGATATCGTCGCCCTGCAGGAAACCAAGCTGGAGGACGGCAAGTTTCCCGTCGACGAGCTGGCTGCGGCCGGCTACCGGTCGGTATTTTCCGGCCAGAAAACCTATAACGGCGTAGCGATCCTGACGCGGGCCGATACCTGCGCCGAGCTCCGCGACGTGGTGACCGACATTCCCGGACTGGACGATCCGCAGCGGCGCATTCTGGCCGCCACCGTTGGCGATCTGCGCGTGGTCGATCTGTACGTCGTCAACGGCAAGGCGGTCGGCGACGAGAAATACGCGTACAAGCTGGACTGGCTGGCCAGGGTTCGCGACTTTCTCGAAGGCGAGCTGGCGCGCCATCCGAAGCTGATCGTGCTGGGCGATTTCAATATCTGCCCGGACGACCGCGACGTCTACGACCCGGTCGCCTGGGGCGAGGACATTCTCTGCTCGCCGCCGGAGCGCGCCGGCCTCAAGGCCATCACCGAACTGGGCCTGCACGACAGCTTTCGCTTGTTCCAAGCCGACGCCGGGCACTTCAGCTGGTGGGACTACCGGCAGGCCGGCTTCCGTCGCAATCTGGGCCTGCGTATTGACCTGATCCTCATCAGCGATACTCTGAAATCGATAGCGAAGGCTGCCACCATCGACCGCGAACCGCGACGCTGGGAGCGCCCTTCCGACCACACGCCGGTGCTGCTGGAACTGGATACAAAATGACTGCAAAGACCGAATGGCCCAGCTCGCTGGACGACAACGAACTGGAAGAACTGGACCGCTACCTGCGCGCCCATTCCGGCGAAGGTGATCTGCTGCTCGACGGCGTGCATGGCCTGCTCAGCGCGCTGGCGGTCGGCCCGCTGCTGGTGCTGCCGGACGAGTGGCTGCCCGAGGTGCTGCATGAGCCCTTCGCCGACGAGGACGAGGGCAACCGCGTGCTGGCTCTGCTGGCCAAGCTCAACGATTCGATCAGCGCCGAGCTCGACGTCGACGCGTACGAGCCGATTCTCGGTGAAGTGGAGCTTGAAACCGGTCCGATGCTGTCCGCTGCCGGCTGGTGCGAAGGCTTCAGCCGCGGCATCGATTTGCGCGCCAGCCTGTGGGAAAACCGCCTGTCCGAAGACCCGCAGCTGATGGAACTGCTCGGCCCGGTGATGGCGCTGGCGGTAGACGAAGGCATCCTCAGCGCCGACACCGAGTTCGAAAAGCTCAGCGACGACGAATACGACGAATGCCTGTCGCAGGTGCCGGCCGTGCTCGGCGCGGTCAACCAGTACTGGCAGGCCAAGCCGGCGACCGAGGCCGAGGTGGAGGCGATGGTGCAAGCCATCCCCGAAACCAAGGACGACGACAACGCCCCGCCGCGCCAGCGCAGCGGCCACTGGGTGCATTGATTCCACCGACGCTCGTAGCGGCTGCTGGACGGCCGCACGCCGTCATCTACCGCGCCCTCATCCATCGCGCCGTTATCCATACCGTGTCGACAGGGAACATCCATGGCTTATGAATACGGTTCCAGCGCCAAAGGCCTGGATTTTCCCAACCCCTTTCGCGTCGAAAACGTCTTCCGCTTTATCGCCGCGGCGATTCTGATCGGCGGCGGCTTGATCGCGATCTTCCAGGGACGCGCCGGGCTTTACGCGCACATCGGTAGCTGGGCGCTGGCACCGATCATCGTCGGCGTGGCGATGCTGGCGGCGGGCATTCAGCACGCAGCAGTGGGGATGAGCCGGCTGCGTTTTTTCTTCGGTCGCGGCAAACCGGCTGGGCTGGCGGGGGAGCTGGCCGATGCGCAGCTGGGCGAACTGGCCGGTGCGGTGGCGCTGAAGTCGACCATCCGCGGCGGCGCGATCTCGGTCGACGAGCCGACCGGCGCCTTGAATGGCCTGCTCTACAGCCTGGTGCGATCGTTGATCTGGGCGCCGCAGCGTATCCAGTGGGTGGCGCAGCGGCTGTTCCGCACCGGCCTGACCCTTGCCGTCGTGCTGCTCGGTCTGCTGGTCTCGTTGCTCGGTGTGCTGAGCGAAAAGGATATGGCCTGGCTGGGCCTGTTCTTTTTCATCTACACCGCCGCATTGCTGCTCAAACCGCTGGAAAGCGGCTCGCAGGCCAGCACGCACCTGGGCTCGGCCGGGCTGATTGTGCTGGTGCTGGTGGCGATACTCGCGCCGGTTTTGATCCACACGATTTCGCCCGCGCTGCCCAATCTCGGCGGCATCGACCTCAGCGGGCAGGCGCTGTTTCTGCTGCTTTGCGCGCTGATATCCGTGCTGGTGTTTTTCGTCGCCGTGCTGCGGCAGATGGTGGCGCCGCCGCAGACCACCATGGCCTGCGAACTGGCGACGGTGTCGATGAATGCGCCGCCGAACCAGATCCTGGTCGAGCTCGATCGCGAAATGCAGCGTAACTGGATCGAGCAGATTCCCAACCGCCGCTACGCGCGCTACGTGCCGCAAACCGCGGGCGACAACGGAACCTTCCACGGCGAGCTGCTGGAAGAAACGCAGCCGATGCCGCGTGAGGACATGCGCACGGTGAGCTTTTCGCACGCGCTGGCCGAACCGCGCTACCGCTGGCTGACCGTGCTCAGCGCGCTGGGCGCTCTGTATACCGTGGCCGGTTCGATCGCGCTGCTGCTGTTTACCCATCAGGTCACGATGGGCGAGCTGGCGCCAACGCTGTGGAAATACGTCTGCTACGCCGGCGGCATGTTTTCGCTGGCGCTGTTCTGCCTGCGCGCCGGGCATATTCTGTGGGCGCGCTTCGACTTCGTCTCGCGGATGACCTGGGTCGAAATCGACGGCAGTTTCCAGCGCGCGCATACGGCAGTCGGTGCGCCGTTCACCGACCGCGTGCGCACCGAAAAAGACATTGTCAGCGTCAACGACATGACCTTGCGCGTGTGGGTGGCCGAGGTGGACTCGGTCACTTTCGGCAGTGAATCCGAACGGCGCATCGTCGGCCTGCGCGGCCTCACCGATCGGGCCAGCGCCTTGCGCAAACAGCTGGAAAACTTCGCCGCCGATCAGAGCAGCGTCGACATGCCCACCTCACGTCGCGACGTCGAAAAAATCGCCGCGCTCGGCGCGATGAATCAGTTCGGCGGCCGGCCCGCCTCGCCGGACGCGCTGCTCAAGGCGATGGGCGGTGCATCCACGCCAACCAGCGCGCCAACCGATGCGTCGAAACCGCCGGCTTTCTGCCCACACTGCGGCGCAGCGACATCAGCTGGCGCACGCTTCTGCGCCAGCTGCGGCCAGTCGCTATCCGCGGTTTGACCGGCGCGGGAAACAATCCGTTCCAGCGAGCGCCCTTGGCAGCGCGCCGCATCGGGTCCATCTTGCGGGAATCTTTT